>CAYXQX010000622.1:0-2715 GCA_964467485.1 uncultured Porphyromonadaceae bacterium
GAGAAATATCCATTTTCAAAATCCCTATCCGTTATTAAACCAAAATCATCATCCTTTGAATTTATTGGAGCAGCCAGATGAATAGGAATGATCCAGTCTGAACCGGATTTTCTTGAAAGAAAAATATCCTTTTTCCCAAATCCCACATGTCCGTCTGAAGCAAAAAACAGATCACCCGAAGATGAAATAAATGGATATACATCATTTCCTTTAGTATTTATTATATCACCCAGATTCACAGGTTCACTCCATTCTCCATCTATTAACTGAGAACTGTAAATGTCAGCACCACCAAATCCTCCTGGCATATCAGATCCAAAATACAGATATTGACCATTCGGACCAAAGCAGGGACTGGTGATTGAATAATCGATACTATTATGTTTAAACTCACTTATATTAGTCCATTCGCCATCCACTAATTCAGCAAAATATAGTCCCAATTCATTATTTGAATCAAAAATATTTTTAACATTTGTATTGATATCAATATTCCTGGAATAAACAACAATATTTCCAGTGGGATTAAATGAGGCAGGGCCGTCATTAAATGATGTAAGTAGGTTAGGGCTGAGTATCCTTGGTGGTGAAATCTCGCTAACCGTGTCTATATCTACCCTAAATATATTAAACAATGCCTTTTGTCTTTTATTCTTATAAGTGATCAAAAGTTCGTCTTCCAGATTGGAACAAAAAACAAGCTGATCCTTATAAAATACAGGGCAGAATTCATCATATTTATTACTACTAAACTCTGTAATATTGACTTCATAGTGTGACTGACAAAATATTTTTGTTGAGCCAAATAAAATAAAAATCGAGAGGAGCCATATTATCTTTTTCATATTCCGTTATTTTAAAAATACCTTGGACTAATAACCTCAAGTAAATAATTGAAATTATATTGTAACACTATTTCGTGAGATCCACTGTTATAAGAACTGAGTTCGGAAATTTCATATCCATAAGAATATCCGACTCGCAATTGATGATTTACTTGTAAATTCAATAGAGCCGATAAATTCCCATTACTTCTTATACCTGCTCCTAACCAAACCTTTTCCTTGATTATTAAACTACAGTGCATATCTAGTTGCGTTGTATTAGCCGGATTAGTTTTTAATAAAAGTGTTGGGAAAATTTCAAGATCTTCAGAAAGACTAAAAACATATCCGCCAGTAAGAATATAGTTTGTATTTGCCAGATCGAAGCCAACATGAAACTTTTCAGGATCATTATCCATACTAAAAGTTGAAAACAAAGGCATAGAGAAACCCATATAATACTTCTCTGAATAGTAATAACTTCCAAAGCTAAACTCGGGCAGAAAAACTTTTTCTGTATTATTCTGAACATAATTATCACCCGGATCAACGAACCTGACAGCATCTAAATCGGAAGATAAACCAGTAATTCCGGTGGCCAAGCCAAGAGAAAAATTTCCTGATCCCATTGCTATTCTATATGCATAATTAAATAAGAACCCTGTTTCTTTTCTCGATCCTAATTTGTCATTTAATACAATTAAACCAAGATTCACTTTTTTGTTTCTCATTGGACTATGCATAGAAAAAGTGATTGTTCTGGGAGCCCCTTCAAAACCCACCCACTGGGTTCTGGAATATAAACCCAGACTGAGAGCATCCTGACTACCGGCATAAGCAGGATTTATAGCCAATCCATTTAAAAGGTATTGATTAACTAATGGTTGTAGCTGGGCGAAACCCTGATAACTAAAACACAATAATATTATATGTATAATCAAACGCTTAATCATAGTCTATCTTCTGATCTCAACAAATTTTTTAATCAATCTTCCTCCTGGCAATTTTAAAATATAGTAATACGTATCAGACAATAATTCACGATCTTTCATGTCGATGCCATTCCAATCATTTTGATACCTACTACTACGGTAAACTTCAGCTCCCCATCTATTAAAAATAACAAGTTCAACATTAGGCAAGTTTTCAATTCCCGGGAAAATTAAATAATCGTTGAGAAAATCATTATTGGGTGTAATTACCGTTGGAGTTAATAAATCATTAACACTGATAGCAACACTATCGGAAACTTCTTCACAAAAATCGCTTATTATTGTCCATCTTAATTCATTTTCGCCCAATGATAAAGCTGTAATCATTGAAACAGGATCGTTTTCATTTACCAAGAGACCAGTACCCGCAATTATTTCCCATTTACCGATACCAAGATTTGTTTCAACAGCATCCAGATAGGTGTAATCTTCAAATTCCAAAATCTGGTCAGGACCTGCATTAGAAATTGGTTGAGAAAATACATTTATACTAATAATATTTGATGAATCTGACATGCAAGCATCTGAAATAAGAAAAGCTCGATAATCAGTATTTTCAACAGGAGAAACGATAAGAGTAGCACTTATCTCATCAGGAATATTCGACCAAAAGTTTAAGCCTAAGGCTGAACTCTGCCATATTATTTCTCCTGAATAAGAAGCTAAACTAAGAATTGCACTTTCACCCTCACAGATTTCTGCTTCAGTAGAAGTGAGCGTTCCTCCAATGGCGTCATAACAGGATTCTGATAGCTTTGCCAGAAAAATATCAGTATCTCCATTCTCCGGTAGATTTATCGAACCAAAATCGGCCGGATTATTATAAATTCCTACCATGTATATGGCTCCACCAGACCCTGCTGAAATTCCATATCCCCGATCTGCAGACACACTCCCTG
>CAYXQX010000623.1:0-2703 GCA_964467485.1 uncultured Porphyromonadaceae bacterium
CTGGTTATTGGCCACGGAATTCTTCATGCCAGAAAAGGTGTAATCCGTTTCGAAATGGATGTTTGGTTTGATTTTCAGATCATCACGATCTCGGTAGCCACCTGCCGGATCATGATCTGCTATTCCCAAATATTCTGAAATAATATTGTCAACTATAATTTGCTTATCAGAATTATTTTTGATACTTACCCATTTTGAAATTGCAGGAATGCCATCATAGAGTTCATAATTCACCGATATTACAACATCTTTAAGTTCATTTAACTTAGATTCCATCTTTTCTAATTCCCTGTTATCCAGCTTTCCGTAGGCTGAGAAATTATGGAATTTCAGTCTTACTAAATCACCGGGATCAATATGATCTTTTCCTTCGGCTTTCAATCCGAGTTTTCCGATCCGAACTGCAAGGGGGTCCTTAACCTGCTCTTCAAAGTCGATGGTTTCGAAAAGAAGCCAACTGCCTTTGTCGGGGCGAGCTTCACAGAGCACTTTATTGCCTTCAATCCGTAAACGCATCCACCAGGTTTGACTTAAGTCAACACTATTTTTGCCACCGGCTCTTGTATTTTCTCTTTTCCCATCATAAACGGTGAATCTCCAGGCTCCATTATTTTTGGATCCTGCCTCGTTTCCCGGCCTTACATTGAATTTCACAATCCTGTCATTCCAAAGAAGGGCGATTCCGGGGCCCCAGGCTCCGCTTAGGTCTGTTCCGGGATCGAAAGATGTTTCTACCAATCCGGTTCCCTCGGGAAGAGCATATTCTGCAAAAACAGCCGAGTTGTTTGGTGTATATATTTCGCCAGGTTTTCCTTCGTTCATAAAGGAGCTCCTGTTATGTGTGTTGCTGATGGTTACCTTCCAAACATCCGACATCTTTGAGAAATCATCTTTATATATTAGCTGGCGACCTATCCCACTTGTTGTTGATAAGGACATCATGTCCTCAACAGACACATCGCCCAGTTGATAGTCCATGGTGTACTTAATTCCTTTTGGTGGCCATTCTGAATCAGGTGCGTGATGCCTCACCCTTTTCCACTCGAGCCTTTTATCCGGCTCTCCTACAGAAAACCCTTTGAATTGAAACGACAAGGGGTTTGCCTTCATCTCATTGAGCCAATCTGGGTAGAGAAAAGCCAAATTTGGCTGTCCACTAAGACCTCCAACATCCATTGAAAATCCATTTATTGTCACTACAGCCTCAGGCTTAATGGCCCTTATATGTTCTTGTTGTGTACTTAATACTTTTAAACTTACGGTGGCAGCATTAGGCGCAATACGAAAAGATCGGGATATTATACCATTGCTTAGAATAAGCTCATTAGATTCACTATCCCTAAATAATTCTGCTTCTGTATCCAGAGAGTTCAATAACCAATCGTGAGATATTCCGGAAAGCTTGGTATCAGGAATGATTTTAAAATCTGATATTTGAGAATATTGTGAAAATATCTGCTGAGGGAAGGCTATAAATAGTACTAATAGTAATACAAGGAGACTTCTTTTCATGTCGAATTAGTTTTAAGTCCACTAAATTAGTAAATCTTAGCTGCAAAAGGGCTACAGTAAATAGCCAGGGAGATGTAGGGGGATGAATACAAACAAGCAAGCAAGCAAGTGTTAGTCTTACAATTGTCTGCCGGTTATAGATTGCTTCCAGAGTTCCCAGGAAGCCTCAGCCTGGGCCTTCAGCATTGGAAGACCATTGAGAATAGAAGCTCCTGCTTTTTTCCCCAGAGTTAGAAAGAGGGTTTCATCAGGATTATAGATTAAATCAAAAAGAAGGTTATCCTGGCCGATTAGGTGATAAGGGATGTTTGGCTTTTGATCAATTTTTGGATACATGCCAACCGGACTAGTATTGATAATTAAAGGATAATCATTGATTATTTCAGCATCAATGTCCTTATAAGTAATGTTGCTGCCTGGGGATCTCGAAACGGAAATATATTTAATGCTATTATTTTTAAGAAAATAAATCGCTGCTTTAGATGCACCTCCTGTCCCAAGGATTAGTGCTCCTTTTGGCTTGTCTTTGGACAGTAGATGAATTGATTTGCCAAATCCAATGTGGTCGGTATTATGACCAATCAGACGAGGAGTAGGAGAGGAGTTATCAATGCAAATAGTATTCACAGCACCAATATCTTTGGCTTGCTTAGATAGATCATCTAAAAAGGGTATGACAGACTCTTTATAGGGAATGGTTACATTGAGGCCAATAAGGTTAGGGTTATTTTTAACTACATCAATTACTTGATTAATATCGGCTATTTCAAAATTATGATAACTGAATTCATCCAGACCTTCATTCTTAAATTTCTCAGTAAAATAACTTTTTGAAAAAGAATGGGACAATGGATACCCGATTAAACCTGTAAGCTTGTGTTTACTCACTAGCAGTCTTTTTTAATTTACGACTTTGCCACTCAACAAAGGCAATGGCTAAGAATCCTAAAAGCATACATGTAAGAGCCAGCCAAAACTCAGCATTATGTGTATCAGGTAAAAGGTACTGATAACCTTCCAGAAGAGGTTCGCCTGATCTGTTAAGGATCACTGTACCTAAAGAGTCCTGGCTAAATATCTCCTTTTTCCAAGGCCATAAGATAATTAGGGAGCCAGCCATAAAGCCCGTTAAAATGCCAATAGTCTGATCTCTGAATCGTTTATAAATCCATGACAGTAGATGTGAGAATG
>CAYXQX010000624.1:0-2703 GCA_964467485.1 uncultured Porphyromonadaceae bacterium
CGCAATGGAAGACATGAGCGTGGGCTGGGATGATTACTATTTTGGTGGACTGAAGGAGTTTTTTAATTAATTCTTAAGGTCCTAAAACGGGAAGGAAGCCATTAGTGGGCAATGCGGGAGTCGAACCCGCAACCTCTACCCTGTCAAGGACCTATCCTTAAGCCTAATGTGTCTGATATTCCAACGATTGTGAAATATTATTAGAAAGAATCAGATTAAAGATTCAAAATCTACTATGTATAAAACATTCTATTCTTTGGCTGCTTAATATAAAATAAAGTATGATTTTGAAAATCAAGTTGGATAAATGCAACAGAGCCATTTTCGCCGCTAAGACACGAAAATACAAAGTATCACAAAAAGAAAATTACACGTTTGAACGTGAAACAAAAGATTCCTCTAAAACGGAAATAAAATGAAACAACTACAAATCATTCTGATTGCCTTACTTATCAGTACTACTCTTTCAGCAAAAGAATACCACGTTGCTAAAACCGGAGGCGATAAAAATCCGGGGACTACCGATTCTCCATTTCTTACTATCCAGGCAGCTGCAATCATTGCACAACCTGGAGATGTAATTACAGTTCATTCTGGAATCTATCGAGAGCGTATTAATCCTCCACGCGGAGGAGAATCAAATTCAAGGCGAATTGTTTACCAAGCTGCCGAAGGGGAAAAAGTTGAAATAAAAGGTTCAGAAATTGCTACAGGATGGAAGAAAGAAAAAGATGGCATATGGAAAGTAACTATTCCTAATTCATTCTTTGGTGAATATAACCCATATCAGGATTCCATCAATGGCGACTGGTTTAATAACCTCGGTCGGATTCATCACACCGGAGAAGTATTCTTAAATGAAAAATCGTTATTTGAGATGGAGAAAATCGAAAAAGTTTATAGCTCCAAACCAAAACCCAATATAAAGGATACAGAAGGTTCTACCTATACGTGGTACTGCGAAAGCGATGCAAACAATACAACTATCTGGGCTAATTTTCACAAATATAACCCCAACAAGGAGCTTGTGGAGATTAGCACAAGATGGACCTGTTTTTATCCTGATAAGCCTGGAATCAATTACATTACCATCCGCGGATTTCATATTAGTCAGGCAGCCACACAATGGGGAGCCCCCACTGCTGAACAGATTGGGATGATTTCGACTCACTGGAATAAGGGTTGGATTATTGAAAACAACGTGATCAGCAACTCAAAATGTTCAGGGATCACACTGGGGAAAGAACGTGGAACCGGACATAATGTTTGGTCGAACGACAAGAGTATTGATGGCTCACTTCATTATATTGAGGTCACTTTAAACACGCTAAGAAATGGCTGGAGCAAAGAGAATATTGGCTCTCATATTGTAAGGAATAATGAGATTTTCGATTGTGAACAAACCGGTATGTGTGGAAGTATGGGTGCAGCTTTCAGTATAATCGAAAACAATCACATTCATCATATTTGGACAAAAAGACAGTTTGACGGAGCAGAAATTGCAGGAATCAAATTTCATGCTGCCATCGACACAAAAATTATAAAGAATCGGATACATGATACAGGACGGGGAATATGGCTGGATTGGATGGCTCAGGGTGCCAGAGTTTCACAAAATTTGCTTTACAATAATAGTGCGGAGGACCTTTTTTTGGAAGTAAGTCATGGACCAACCCTAATTGACAATAACTTGTTATTGTCCGCTGCAAGTATCAGGAACCAATCGCAAGGTGCTGCTTTTGTTCATAACCTGATTGCCGGACAAATTCTCATGTGGTCAGAAACCAATCGTTTTACTCCATATCACCTGCCCCACTCTACAGAGATTGCCGGACTTTCTCCAATTTTTTCGGGTGATGATCGGTATTATAATAATATTCTTATCGGGTGCGATCAGAAATTGAATAAGAATAATCCCCGGTTTAATTTTGGAATTAAGGGGTACAAAAACGCAAAATTACCTGTTTGGGTAAACGGAAATGTTTACTACAACAAATCTTCCCATTACGAAAAAGAACAAAACTATATTGAGAATTCTAATTTTAATCCTGATCTCAAAATAATTGAAGACAACAACAATGTGTTCTTGCAATTTACACTCGATGATTTACATTTTAACCATAAATGTAGTCTTATAACAACCGAGTTATTAGGTAAAGCAAAAATGCCAAAACAAGCATTCGAAAACACTAACGGTACGACTTTAAAAATTGATATTGACTTTTTTGGAAATAAGCGTTCTTTAAAAAATCCAACTGCTGGTCCATTTGAAAATTACCATACAGGGAAACAAAAATTTAAAATTTGGAGGAAACAAAACTGACTTATCTACTTTATAATTGTTACAATTGTTATCCTAAGTTCATGGAAAATCATAACCAATAAAACAACAACTATTATTTGAAAGCTAAAGAATTCAGCCTATTGAATAAAAATACTTAACGAATAAAGATGGATAGTTTTCCAAATAAATAAAGTCTGACTTCACAGAAGAGTTTATAGAGGAACTACAATATTGTCCCAAACTTTTTGCAATGAATCTTAACATTTAAATTATTGATATAGTTTCGTATCTGCAAACAACAATATTCATGCCGTAAATATGCCGTAATACAAGTATGAATAACAGGTATTTGCATGATGTTGCAGGTTTTGCATAATTATATAAAATATAGTCGTTTTGAGGCTAATAAATGGTCGGGA
>CAYXQX010000625.1:0-2702 GCA_964467485.1 uncultured Porphyromonadaceae bacterium
AAATTCACAAATTTCCTTTGCTAATTTTGATTTCCCAGTGCCTGGAGGTCCAATGAGTATGATATGGGACCCGTTTTTCAATGCTGATTGAATTCGTTTTTCAATTTCATCTTTTTTTTCAAAATAGAGAGTGTCTATCCTGAAATCACCTGCAATACTACCAATCGATAAACCATCTTTGATGCTAACCCATTGAGTGAGTTTTTGAACCTGTACCTCATTGATAAGCTTATCTATGGCTGAAGCTTGGTTAAAGGTTAAGGGGAAGTTTGATCCCTGAGGTGATTTCAAAATTGTAAGTTCTGAAAGCGTTGGGTCTCCAGAGGAACGCAAATAGTCCCTAAGTAAAGGGTTTTTAAGGATTGTGCCAATACGAATAGGCACTCTTAAATATTCTTGTTTAAATCTTTCGGGTGATTTAATGAAATGTTTTTCTGATTGATGCATAGGCATCATTTTCGGTTGATCTAAAATTTTCCCTACTGCAAGTATCCCCGCGTTTAGCCCGGCTTGCCAAACATATACTGTGTCTCCAGGGTGTATTTTATCTTTGTGCTGGTTAACTTCCCATGTTAATTCTTTCAAAGATTTGAGTGCTTCTTCGACATCGTAATATTTAGGATTTCCTTGAAAAATCCAAGCTCCTACTTCATCGCCTACAGTGTCTTTCAAAGCATTTTGAACGAATTCTGGCCATTCAGTTGCTGGCTGTGAATTCGTTATCGCATCCAAACCTTTAGAGCTGAATCTGAACAGATACCCTTGCTTAATCCCACCATGGGAATCTATTGGTCCTTGTTTAATGTTCAGCCTTTTTAGATCCTCGAAAAATTTCTCATGAGGTATCAGAGGATTAAGTTCATGATATTCCACTTGGACCAGCCGTCCATTATCATCCCAGTTGCCACCAGTCATTCCTTCTGGTCTTTTCGCATTGACGGAAGGCGATTTAACCCTACTTGCGTATCGCAAAGCACCATTCGCGTAGTGAATGACTATGTCACCTTTTTTTACCTCTTCCAATGCGTCCCAATGGTAAACTGACTGACCTCCTTTGGTCTCTAAAGGCGCCCAAAGAAAACCTCCTTCTCTTTCAACCTTTAATGTTGCTCCCTGATTTACCCACCAAATTGCTAACTTCTCCTCGTGGTCAAATAGGGCTTCAAGGATTTCAAATTCATCTTTCCTTAGTTGAACTATTGTCTTTCCAAATTTACCCTTGATGTTTTCTGGAATAGGAATTTCTTCATCGCTAATCTTATAATAATCGACATCAACAGTATGTCTGTATTCTTGTCGTTCAGATCGATAATTGTATGCCCCTTTGACAATTCCTATAGCTAGAAGTTTCTTTTTTCCTTGATTTGTTACAATTTTGTCTCCAGGTTTCAAATTCAGGAAATTCCAAAGTTGATTGAGGCCAAATTTTATTTGGTGTTCAGTGTGTTGAGGATATCTTTTTTTGTAAAGCTTTAATAAATCGTCCTTAGACATGCCTTTCAAATCTACATCTATCTCATTCCAGCCGACAGTAGCAATGGAATTGGAGAGCATATTTTCCCAGAGTCGTGCATCTTCTCCAGGTGCTATTTGCCAATATCGTGTCTTATAATCATTTCCCTCATACATTTCCTCGTACCAATAAAAACAATCCTGCCCATCTAAAGCGGTTATTCCTGCAGGAACTGAAACCCTATTATATACAGTATTTTTTAATAAGTTGTTGTTTTTAAAATGCTGCCCCATTTGAAGACATAATTTTTGGTACTTTTCATATTTCATTCCTAAGCTTAATGAAGCCCATTCCTTTTCCTTCCCTATCCTTTTTTTTTCAGCTTGAAAGACCGAGTCTTTATATAGCGGATATTTATGATAGTCATGAACAGCTAACATGTATCCAAAGAGAGGCGTTCCTAATTTTGCCTTTTTATCTATTTGCTTGCATACATTAATCATATTATCAATTCTGTAGTGTAAAGGTATTGTTTCTCGAAACAGCTCTGTCAATAGGCCCAAGATTTCCTCAGGATGCTCCGCTACCAGTCTTTTAAGGTCATCAATATTGCTCCAATGGACAAAACTACCTGATTGTGGATTATGATTAGAAAGGACGTCAATTTTATTATAAATAGTATTGGCGCTTAATGGTTCTTTGTAAAATTCATTATGAGCTACTGGCAAGATGGCCCATTTGTATTCTTCATTCCATTGCTTCTCATCACCTGAATTACGTGCTTGAATATACTTTTTAACCAATTTCTTTATATCTTCAGAATTAATCCATTCCGTAAAATTAAAAGGGGATATTAAGTCATCGAGCAAAACAACACCCTCAGGAATCACAGTTCCATAATGCATCAGATGGTTTAGCGTATGGAAGTTATGCTCAGAATCCAGGTTTTGAAGATAATGGAATGCTTCGGACAAAAGATGGCACTTCTGTTTAATGGAAAGTTTGCTGGTCTTTATATCAACGCCTACCTTTTTAAGAAAATTCTCAGTCTTGTTATTCCAATTTGGCAATATTGCTGGATACTGAGCTTGAAAAATAGGTGACCAGAAGGCTTTTGCAAATACTGGTATTTTGTAATCTCCTTCTAGTATCTTGGAAGCTTTTTCGAAGGGATCGTCTGGTGAGTTAATAAGATAAAGGAGGTTTCGTTTTATTTTTTCTAATTCGTTGGTAACTCTTAGTTTTCCAA
>CAYXQX010000626.1:0-2695 GCA_964467485.1 uncultured Porphyromonadaceae bacterium
GTAGTGAACAATATTATCGATCTCTTTTGAATAGTCTCTTAAGTTATGCGTAATACTAATGGGCGGGGTAATGGTTGATTTTATTTTTACAATAACACTGATTTTCAATATTGATATGAATGAAAGACATTTGATTTTGTGAGTAATGCTCATATCTAACTTAAAGACAGTATTTTCATAAAACTCTGGATCTATATGAGCTACAATCCACTCATCCTTTTCAGGGATATACCCCTCAACCTGCCATTTGCAGGTTATGGTATCACTTGTTGAGGGGCCCTCAATAAAAACCACATAAGTATTTTCCGAAAGTCGCTGATTTTTTAGTCTAAACAGGTCGTCTTCAAGATAACTAACTAGTGTGATAGTCAGATCCCCTTCGGTATGCGGAGTCGAAGCCTTCCCTAAATCACCGGCTGTAAATCCTTCCGGTATCCTCGATTCTGTTTTCCTTACACTCATAGTTATAAATTAAATACTTTATCGAATGTTAATCCGCTTTCTCCTTCACCTTTTCCTGCTAGCACCTTTCTGCCTTTCCATACAAAAGTTTGACCGTCAGTCCAGCGCGTACGTTGGTTGGTCATGCATATACGCAATCCGGACCGGGGGATAATGCTTTCCTCCAGCCATAGCAAGGGATTCCCCGATATTTCCAGTAATCGTGTTTTTGCTTGAATGGGCTCGGGGTCTTCAGAGAAGGTATTCCGAAGCATTTGGGCCCGCCGCAAACGCACGTTCATTTCTCCTTCAAAAACATTTCCCGTATTATAGGGTTTGAATGGTATCCAGTTTTCAGGTACGCTAGTTGCAAGTCTGTATTCAGGAAGTGAAGATTCATCATGTGCCAGATCGGGCGACAATCGTTTTAGTTCAAGGAGCTTTCCCTCAAGCAGAATCTGACTTTCAGCATAAGCTGTAGTTGCCGGATCCAGTTCAGCCGATTCAGCTCTTAAGTTTTCAATTTCCGAAGGGAGCTGGTCCAATCTTTCCAATTTTCTGGCCTCAAAATACTCAAGCTGGGCTTTGTATCCGTCAATTGCTTTACCCAAGCCATTTAACACCTTGTGTTCGATACACCACACCATATTGCTCCATTCATCCCTGATAAATCTTGCTTCTTCAAGGGGATCAGATTCCTGACGGAAGCTTAACACGGGTGGAATGTAAAGGACAGGATTTTCGGCGAGTATAATGTCCTCTGATCCAGGAGCGGGAGTCAGATTAAATATTCCAAATTTATTCAGTGGATCATCAAGAGTGGTTCCGTCTTTTTCATTAAGTTCTCTATTGATATTGAATGCAGGTTCTATTATCTCGGTTTGTCCGAAAACATTCCTTATGCTAAGGTCTGTAATTTTAATCATATTAGAAACTTCTACCGGTAGTGGGACGGAGAACCAATCATCACCATAGACCAGTGCATATTCCATCAGAAGAGCTCTTGCCAGATCAATTTTCCCTACTTCCAGATGCCCAAAATCGATCTCTGCATCTTCAAATTCCCACCATCTGCGGGAGATACCTAAAATATTAATTGATGTGGGTAGAAGATTACTTCGGGAATGTTCGGTCCATTTCTGATCCTTGTGTATTTCCTTACAGGCATCAAAAGTATACCAGTCAAGGCTGCCACTCCTGTATGCCGGGGCAATCAGAGTTTTTTCTTCATCGTCCTCATTTTCACCTGTATCCAGATTAAAATGATAATCAAGTTGCTCGTTTCTCCAGGCTTTTGATCGTTCAGGATTGTTCTTTATATTCATTGCCTCGCACCACTTAATAAGTTTACCGGCAATCACAGAATTTATATCGTTGGGCAAAACTAGTGTTAAATTATCCCTTGCTAGTGTAAGGGCATAGCTTTTGAAATCTAAGCCAAGGAGAAGAGCATGCCCGTTAACGATACGGCCCTGCATAAATTGAACGAACCGACGTGTATTTTCATCCGCATTCATTTCCTGTTTCAAATCGCTAAACTTAAAAGGGAATGCATTTCGGTAACTATAAATAAAACCAGCAGCTTCCTCTTTATCTTCTATGAGCATGGAAATTTGCTTTTCAAATTCCTGTCCCAATTGGGCACTTATTTTCCAATCAATTTTTAACCATTCCTGTTCGATAAGCTTCTCCATAGGTAAGGGACCATTCTGCTGTGATCCCTTATCAGAAATAATTTCTCCCTCATCATTCCTCAGCTTAATTGATTTGAGAGATCGTGTTTTATAGTTCACATTCACATCAACCGGGCTACCGGCATCTTCCCCTTCAAATTCACTAATCTGCCACTGCCGGGTCAGGTACCAAAGTGGGTCGGCCGTTCTGGCAGCAATACCATTGGTCAGATCGGTGGTACGACTATCTGGTTCCATTCGTAGTGCAGCAGCAAAACGTTCAAGAAAATGATTCGGTATTATTGGTGAATATGCCATATTCAATTATTCTTATTCTGATAATGATGATAACCAATCACTGATTAAATCGGGATCGCCAATATTTTTCCAACCTGTGCTTGTTGCATCGATCGGTATTATCGAAGAGGGTAAAAAAGCTCCGATGGGGTCATCAAAATTATCGATCTCCTGCGCTCTCAATGCTTCAAAATCCACTGCCCTGACCTTATATAAATCCATTGTATCACTGATGATTTGAACCAAATCCTCTATTTCCCATTCTTCCTTATCACGGTCTGGTG
>CAYXQX010000627.1:0-2694 GCA_964467485.1 uncultured Porphyromonadaceae bacterium
GTTACTCCGTTATCCAGAAAAATAATTTATAATTAACCATTAACCATTAAATTCTTTCACTGCTTCAAACATCGCTACCAAATTCTCAATCGGGGTTTTGGCCTGTATGTTGTGAATGGAGTTGAAGACGAATCCTCCGTTTGGGGCAAAAATTTCACATCGGGATAAAACCTCTTTTCTTACCTGCTCAGGAGTTCCGAAAGGCAGGGTGTTTTGGGTGTCAACACCGCCTCCCCAGAAGGTGATTTGATCGCCATACTTGTCTTTTAGCGTTTGTGGATCCATGCCTGTGGCTGAGCACTGTACAGGGTTCACAATATCAAATCCTGATTCAATAAAGTGAGGGATGAATGGCTCCACAGCTCCGCATGAATGCTTGAATGTTTTCCAGGATGTATTTTCGTGGATCCAGGCATTCATCCTTTTGTAATAAGGTGCATATAGTTGGTCGAATGTTTCAGTTGAGCAGAAACTGGATGTTTGGGTGCCGAAATCTGTACCACAAATAAAAATAACATCTATAGCATTACCAATTACTTTGTATGCTGATTCAAGGTTTTTAATGGCAACATCAGTCTGGAAAGAAAAAATTTCATGCAGGTAATCCTGTCGCATCAGGGTTGATAGGTACCATTCCTGAATATCCCTGATACCCTTTGGGTGTTTAAGAAATGGCCCTGGTACGAGAGCAATATCCCCAATTGCTGTTCCTCCAATATTGCCAATGACGGCTCTTTCCGAAGATTTCAATTCTGCTGCCTGTATCCTGAAATATTCAAGGTCTTCATCTGAGAGTAAGCCAAATTCTTCCAGGTTATCTTCAACATTTAGTTTACTATCATCAACCGGTTCTTGTCTGATTATTGAGTCGAAAAAGAAACCTCCTTTAGGCATCAGTCCGCTTGGCGGAACGTCCATATCCCCTTCGGGGTAAATGAAAAGACCACCTTTACCGTTATCCCTCGTATTGAAATGTTCAGAAACCAATAATTTTTGTCCCCATGGAGCGGTGAACTCCTTCCAGTTTTCATTCTTAAAACCGAACATCGTGTTTGGAGAAAGCAGGGGTATAGTATCAATCCCAAGAACATCAAGAAGATCATCCTCAAGATCACCAAGCATCTGGTATGGTTCGCTAGCCTTAACTCGCCTTTTTTCAAGGCCATAATGCTTCCTTAAGGCTTCAATGGCTGTAACATGCATTCCGCTAACCCCGGTAGCTCCAAAATCCATTGCTACACGATCGGGGGTTTTATGTTCAAGGGTGCTAATTATTCTCTCTTTTCCGGTCATGGTGTCTTCATTGGGTTTATGTTTCAATATTAGGAAATATTAATGAAAAGGAACCATTTTATTCAATGATTAAAAAAGAGAGGGTCATCCCGGACTTGATCCGGGACCTGATGGCATTCTACCTAAGAAAGTGATAAGTTTAGCTGTGTTAAAGTTGATATCTGTACAGTCTTGTGAAATATGGAAAAAGCTTTTCGTGATAAAGAAAGTAGATGGCTTCATTATAGGCACGGATTCCGGTCATCCCTGCAAAATCGGGTAGTAGAATTTCAGGAAGTAGTTTGCCTGTTATCGTATCAAAGGGATGTAATACCCATGCGGCAATTCTTCTTTCTGTCAGATAAACTTTGCTGGTAATAGGATCTGTAACAAATTCCAGTTCCTTGTAATCAATACTTGTTAGTTTTTTCTCGTAATGAAAGTCTACCGGAACTGATCGAACAAATTTGCCTTCAGGGGAATAACATAAAAGTGAATCCTTAAGGAAATTCAATACAAATAGAGTATCCATGTAGGTAAATAGCTCCATTGGGACAGGTGGCTTGGCCATCCTTGCTATTTTTGTGCCTTTCTTAGTATATCTTCCCAGATATTTCCACATATCTAGCAACCCAGCCTGACCAGCGAGGATAACATTCTCATCATGTTTTCTGGCATGCTCATCACTGATTTTGCCAATAGTATCAGAAAGGAAAGTAAGATGGTGACGGTACGTATCCTCGGAAGTAAGATAATACAACTCCAAGTTGTACCTGGATTGTATTTTATAAACCAGCTTATTATCAAAACCGCACATTATTTCTCCCATGATTTCGTCAAATCTTTTTCTTCCTGATGAATAGAGCAGTTCAATAGAATCACCTGGAGAAAAAAGTTGGAAGGCAGAATCCCGGGATAAAAGGTGTACATTTTCAAAGGCATCCCGGTATAAGCGTTCAACCCTTTTAACTGGAATTGTACAAATAGTATCACCATACGGACTGGCCAGGAAAAGTCTCTGTTTGTTTACCTGGTTATCAACATATCCAAGCATCCACACATAGTTCTTGTCAAATTCGAAATCTATTATCGAGTAATCGTTATGTTGGGTCAATATCCTAAGCCTTTCTCCACTGATTTGCACTTCACTAATTTTACTAGGCTCGGGATCAAGGCGGATATAGAATGGATCTTCAGGTTTTTTTGGCAGGCTAATTTCTGTTAAACCATAGGAAAGGTGGCTGAACGTTAGCTTTGCAGGAAATTTTGAAATATTTATTGAGAAGGCCCCGTCGCTGCCTGTCAGTATCATCTGTCCCTTTTCCCAGGCAACATAAACATCTTCAATAGGCTTTGATGTTTGCTTATCAATGATAATCCCGTTTATTCTAACATCCTGAGATATTCCTGAGAAATTAGAAA
>CAYXQX010000628.1:0-2685 GCA_964467485.1 uncultured Porphyromonadaceae bacterium
AAATGGGGCCTTGGCTTTGTTGGATCAGAAGGTGATCCAAATAATCAGGGCTTTGACGTTTTCTTTGGATATAATTGTCAGAGATATGCCCATAGGTATTATCCTGAGTATGTTTGGGATAATAGTGAGAAGTACTATCTCGAAGGCAATGATTGGACTAGTACTACAACATATGCTCCTGATGTAATTCATGAAAAAGCATTGGAGTTTATCGAGGAAAATCAGGATAAACCATTTTTTCTATTTTACCCCTCTAATATTCCACATGCAGAATTATTAGTTCCTGATGATGAGATATTTGCGAAATTCAAAGGTAGATTTGAGGAACGACCTTATGGGAAAGCAGGTGGTCCTTCTGATTATGGTCCGGATATTAATATCTCCTCTTATTGCCCTCAGGCCTACCCTAAAGCAACTTTTGCAGCAATGGTAACCCGCCTGGATATCCAGGTAGGTGAAGTTCTTGCAAAAGTTAATGAGCTTGGTCTGGGAGAAAAAACCATAATCTTCTTCACGAGCGATAACGGCCCTCATGGTGAAGGAGGCATTCATCCTGATGATTTCAATTCGAACGGCATTCTCCGGGGCATGAAACGTGATCTTTTTGAAGGAGGAATTCGGGTTCCTATGATCGTTAGCTGGCCCGGACAAATTGAAGCCGGATCATCAAGCAATTTGATTTCAGCCTTTTGGGATATGATGCCAAGCTTCGCCCAATTAGCTGGCGCAGAAACTCCTGAAGGGATTGATGGTATTTCTATCGTCCCTACTCTTTTAAATCAGGATAAACAGGAAATACATGAACACTTGTACTGGGAATATCATTCCTACGGTGGAAGGCAAGCTGTAAGACAAGGTAAATGGAAAGCGGTCAAACACAACTGTTATGATCCTGAAAAAACAAAGCTTATGCTTTTTGATCTGGAAGCAGATCCATCAGAAGAAAATGACATCGCAAGTGAACATCAGGAAAAAGCAAAAGAGTTGGAAGACATTATGAACCAGGAACATTCATATGATCCGCTATTCCCGTTTGGTGAGTCAAAATAACTTGTATCCCAACACTATCAAATTAGGCACTCAACTTTAAGTACTTTTATGGATCCTTTTTTACATAAACATGAAAACAACCCGTCAACTTATCCTACTTGGGAGCATCTTTCTTGGACTGCTTGCTTGTTCAACTGAATACATTCCTGACACTACAACTACCTCAAGTCCTAAAGGGACAGATCTTTATCAGGCAGACTCAGCATCCATCGCTCAAAGCTACGTGATTCCTGAATGGTTCAAAGATGCCAAACTGGGAATATTTATCCATTGGGGGGTATATGCAGTACCAGCATATGGAAGCGAATGGTATGCCAGGACGATGTACCAAAAAAACAGTAAAGCCCATAAATGGCACACCGAAAAATTTGGACCAACGGATGAATTCGGTTACAAAGATTTCATTCCTGATTTTAAAGCTGAAAAATTTGATGCTGACTATTGGGCTGAGCTTTTCAAAGAATCAGGAGCAAAATATGTTGTTCCCGTCGCAGAACATCATGATGGTTTCGCCATGTACCACAGTACTTTCAATCCTTGGAATGCGGCAAACATGGGGCCGAAAATTGATGTAATTGGTGAGTTAAAAAAAGCAGTTACCAAAAAGGGATTGCATTTCGGTTTATCTTCTCACAGAGCTGAGAATGCATGGTTCTTCACACCAGGTATGGACATTAAGTCTGATGTTCAGGATACAACAATTAGTCTTTACGGAGAGAGAATTCCTCCCCCATCAAATCTAGGTATTTCTCCTGAAGCCGGTGAAAATCCGGGATCAAATGCAAGATCGCGAGAGCAATGGCTTACACATACTTACGAGCTTATCGATCAGTACCAGCCAGAAATATTCTGGTTCGACTGGTGTGTTGGGAAATACCCCTTTCAACCAGTATTCTACAAATTCATGGCATACTACTATAACAATGCTATTGATTGGGGAAAAGAAGTGGTTATAAATACTAAAGCCGGGTTCGGTGATAACATTCAGGTATTTGACATCGAGCGTGGTAAAAGCAACAAGATTCTTAAGCTCCCATGGCAAACCGATACTTCTATTGGGAAAAAATCCTGGGGTTTTAATCCGGAGGAAGAGAATAAATCCCCAAACCATATTATTGACGACTTCATTGATATAGTCAGTAAGAACGGTAATCTTCTCCTGAATATCGGACCTAGAGCTGATGGAACAATTACCGAAGAACAACAGCATGTTTTGAGAGAGCTGGGAGGCTGGTTAAAAATAAATGGTGAAGCTATCTACGGTTCCCGCCCCTGGATAACATCAGGAGAAGGAGAAAACAAAGGAACATCAGGATACATGACTGATGGAGTGGCTAGTAACTACGCAGCCAGCGATATCCGATTTACTACTAATAAGGACTATTTATACGCACATGTTCTGACATGGACAGATGATCAAATTATAATCAAGTCACTAAATATAAACAGCAGGTTAACTGTGAACTCAGTTTCAATGCTGGGATCAGAGGAAAAACTACAATGGGAACAAACAGATGATGGACTGATAGTTCAGTTTCCATCTGAGAAGCCCTGTGATTATGCTCATGTGCTAAAAATATCCTGCAAATAATAAATATTCTAACTAAATCGATTTCCTGTCAAATGAAAAAGCTT
>CAYXQX010000629.1:0-2677 GCA_964467485.1 uncultured Porphyromonadaceae bacterium
TTTTAATATTTATGACTTCATCTGGAAAGCGGAATTTTATACCCTTCTTCAATATTAGCCACATTCTGCCTCAGGGTAGTTAAGACTACTCCACCGATAAGAAAGTGAGCGAAATCGTATTACGGCAAGGTTAAAACAGCTATTCAACCACCAACCTTCTATATAGCACACCAGAATCACTAATAAGCCTCAAGAAATATACTCCTGGGCCTGAATCAGTCAGGTCAATGGTTTCTCCATTAATATCTTCATTAATACTGAATTGCTTTGAAATAACCTCTCGGTTTGTTATGTCATATATTGACAACCTAGCTCCTTTAGGAGATAATACCTGATATTCAAGACAAAACAATCCTTTGCTTGGATTTGGAAATACATTCAAATTAGAATGGGCTTTAATTGCGTCTAGACCTGATGATGGGACTACATATATTAACTGGATTGCTTATGAAGCATTACCACAGGGATCTGATATAGTCCACAGCCTTGATATTATTCCTTCGCAGTTGACAACTGTATTCCCAAAGTCTGCATACCCACTCATAAAAGAATGCGGATTACATCTATCCCATAAATTAGTAGGTTTCCCTGTTATATTAGTATCATTTGGATCTTCGTTACAATTAATAATAACATCGGCTGGGACAGTGAAAGTAGGAGGAGTATAATCGTGTAAGGTATACTGTAATATCTTTGTAGTAGAATGATGAGCTTCATCTGTAGCAATGATGAATAAATCCCTTTGATAAAAACAGAAATCTGTAGACCAATCTCCTTCAATGTAAGACAAAACCACATTTCCGCAATCCGAAGATGCTGTCATTCCTCCTCAATACATTAATAACAACCACTATCATAATCATATAAAGCAAAAACAATTATGACATGACAATGCAAATCGATAGGATAATATTTAATTCCATAATGTTCATTTTTTAAAGTTTTGCCCACGGCAACAAAACAATGACACATTTAGAAATTAAAAGATATGTGTTAGCTGCAGATGTTGGCACAAGGCCAATTTTTTCTAATGTAATTATAATAAAATGTGTGCTATGAAAAATGAAATTATTCAAGTTTTTGAAGAGCTCAATCTTAACCCAGTTGAGGTTGATAGGCTTATTGTATTTGGGAGGAAGAATGTCCCAATGGCTATAATCATAAATTATAGATCCTTTTGAATGAGGACAAATGGGAGTGTGAAACTTGCCAGGACTCTGGTGATGCTGACGATATTCATATTGTAAAGAAGAAAGCACAACAATAGGCCTGGGGTCAGGATAAAGATAGGCTGCCCGCCTTTATGAGAGCTAATAATGGGCAAGAAGAAATGACAGATGAGTTAATGGGTTGGTGGATGGCCAGGTATTAATATTTTATGTTTTTAATTTTAGTCCGATTAATAAATTGTAAATTCGTACTATGACATAAGGATAATAACATACAGGATATATTGGTCTAATAGTTAACTCTCGTTACAAAACCGCTAAATTTTTTACTACCAAAGAGTTACTAAGCTGGCCACGCATATGCGTGGGCTTTAGTAATTACTTTGGGAAGGTTCCTAGCGGTGCCTGTAACGATTAATTCTGGGTCCACGTTTTTGTTTTAAAAAAATCAATAAACTATGAAAAAAAGATCGAATGTTGTGCCAGCATTAATTATTGGCTTTTCCTTAATACTATCGGTACTAATCCACAATTATATAAATAGATGGGAAATGTCAGGTGGCCAGGCCTACAATAAAATTGATGGAAAATATTACATGAGTTTCTATAAATATAAAGATACGAATGGCAAGGCAATATTTCCTGATTGACGGGAAGCTAACTCTGATTGAATTAAACTATAAAAAATGAAGACTTTGCTTAGGTTTTTACTAATATTAATAACATGCAGTGGATGTATGACAACGAGTGGAGATTTAGATAAAGAATCTTCGGCTTTTGCTGAAAATAATTTTACCAGTTCTCTAGATAGTGTCTCAAGAATATTAACAGACAAATATCAGATAACTGAGTCACTTGGGGACGAACGCAAATTTTCGATAGATTTTGATAACATACTTGACGATGAATATTTGTTGATTAAAAATCCCTCAATCCATGATATTTTTCATTCCGATAGTTCCTTAATTGTTTCTTTAAAGGCCACTATTTTAGGCAGAGGATATACAAATTCAACGGAAATGTTGATCCATTTGAAGACTACTGAGGAACAGGTTGCTATCATTAAGAAGGATTTTCAATATGGCTATGTTTGGGGCTATTTTGTTGTGACGATTAGTAGTGTTAAATATATTGACTTTTCAACTGATGTATCATATTATGAGGATCATTATTTTGAACTAGAGCTGGACTATTCAAGTATATTTATTGGAACTGGCACTACTATTGAAATTGTTCCTGTGGAAAGATAACTCCATATATTAAAAGAATAAATGTAATAATTATGTTCTGGCCGATATCCAAAGAGGATGAATTTTATATTCGTCATTCCTTTAAAAAGAAAAATGATGATGAGCTTGTTGAGATCATTAATGAAAACTATTTTCAGGATGGAAATATTGGCTCAGAAGACCAGTACACTTTAATCATTTTGTCAGTATTGGCAGAGAGGGGTGTTGATTGCTCAAGAATATGGGACAGGGAGAGTTTGAAAATTAAAGGTAGTCTGA
>CAYXQX010000630.1:0-2676 GCA_964467485.1 uncultured Porphyromonadaceae bacterium
TTGACGATAATTGTATCTATCTACAAGATCCAAAAAGCTATGAATATTTTTTAATATTCTTGTTTCCAATGAGGTGTCTTTCGAATGGTTCATTTATTTACCAGATATCTGATGATGAATACAACCACTCTTATCTAATAGGAGTGGATTCAGAAAGGTCCTTAAAAATGAAGACCGTATTTGATCAATATGGCAATAGTAGGTATATAACGCCAGGACATAAGAAATTTCACAAGTATGTATCTGCACCAGTTTTCGAATACCTCGATGGATTTATTCTATTTGACTTTTTTTTTAATAGCATTGAATTTTACGATAATGAAGGGATTTTAAACCTAACAACTCCAATTGATTTTCATAATAAAAACTATACTGTGGCTCTTTTTATAAGGTATAAAGATCTGGATCAGAAAAATTTCACTCAACAAATATATCTTGATCCCGTAACGAATAAGTTTTTTGCTTTCTATAATTTAAGGAAGAATGGAAGACAATCTTTAAGAGAGATTGATTTAAAGACAGGGCAAATAATAAGGATTGTTGAACTTCCCAGTTACCCTAATGTTCAAAGAATTAGTGTGTACAACAACACCATATATTTTCTATATAATTCAAAATTAGCACCCTATTATCAGTTTTTGTTTAAATTAAAAATTTAATAAAATTCCTATCATCTAATTAGGAATGCAAAAAACATTCCTTATTGCTCTGTCCAAGCCGACAGCTTATATTTCTTCAATCGATTCTCATTGATCAGGGTTTGTCTAGTTTCATAATCAAAGCGCAAAGAATCTCTGTATGTATGAGTTACTGAAGTAAATAAACCTAAACCATCCTGAATATTCGAGAAACCTGCAAAATTATAATCCGAATAGCCATTAAGGTACTTTTTATACTGAACAAGATTAGTATCGGCTCCAGCAATATGGATTTTAATATATCCTAAGTAAGTGCGTAAAACACTGTCATTAACCATAATCTGCTGTTGAATGGCTTTAATAAATTCTTCATAGGTAATACTCATCTCCCTGTAAGTCTCTTCAGCGGCTGAAACCCATTGCGTATTCTGTATCTTTACAAACTTTGATCTAAGTCCTTGTGATATCTGTTCTATGAATTCGAATTGAACATCTATTTCGTTCATTGCATGAGGCTTTTCTCCTGGACGGGAATGATCCCAATGTATTTTAAATGTGGATGAAGGAACCAGATAAACATATTGCCGGGCTGGTATTGGCGTTGAGATTATTAAGGGATCAATTATCTCAATTTGTCCAATGATTTCTTCATATCCAGGGATATCAACCTGTATGCGAAGAGAATCGCCATGATTTCCCCATATATTCCCTAGCTTTAATTTGAAATAGTAATACTCATTTTGTGGAGAGTGAAAATATCCTGAATCCTTTTGTAGACCATGCTCCTTATAAACTGTAAGGTTCTGCCATGGTCTGGTAAAAAAGGACTTATATGCAACGGTTACTTCCAAAACATCAAAGAAAAGAGAGTCATAAATCTTAGCCTCAGTCAAGGGGCTATACTGCGCACTAAAACTTTTTTCTATCAAAATTTGATGGATACTATCACTATCATCAAAAATAGCATAGACAACAGGTATTGGCTTTGAAGGAATAGAGATGATGGGATTAGTCTCACATCCAATACATAAGGACAATAGTACTGTTACAAGCCCCCGAAAAAATAGTTTCATAGTATATTGTTTGAAAAGGAGAAACACTCAAAGTTATAAAAAATGCAGGTATTCAGTCCACCTGTCTAAAACATTTACAATCTGAATACAGGACAGTACGTCTTTTTAATTGATAGGTAATAAGGTCACTAGACAATAGTTGTTCATGTTTTCTATTTATTATTTAGCAGAAAAGTGGTAGTAATAGCTGAGGATAAGATATTCAATGGCTCACCAGCAATGTCATAGGGTATCAAGTAACATTCTCAGCATAGGATTTGATATGACCTGTCGATGCTCCACCAATAGGATTTGACATTAAACACACAAATGCAAAATACTGAATTTTAATGAAAAGATATGCGTTCGTATTGATTATGATATTATCCATTTTGACGGGTGCCGTTTTGTTGTCTTGTAAAAGAAATCATGAACATCAAGATGATGGGATTACGGTTATTAAAATTGACACAAAAGATAATCGAATTGGCAATCCGATTAATATAAGGAATATTACTCCGCTTGAAACTCACAAAGGTTGTTTAATTGGGAGCATCAAAAATGTTGTCGTTTGGAATAACAGAATTATTGTACTTGATGACAGGAAAAGTAAAGCAATGTTTATTTTCGATGAATACGGGAAACTCCTTTTCAAAACAGTAATAGGTAAAGGTCCTGAAGAGATTATAACTCCAACTGCTTTCAATATTGATAGAAGGGACACGACGATTCTTTTGTATCAGTATATGACAAGGAGTTTTTCACGATATGATTTTAACGGGAACTTTATGGATTCCAAAACCATAGCTAGGCAAAATCAATTAATTATCACAGATTTTTATCCGTTGGGGAAGGATACAATGCTTATATTTCATAAACCAGAACTTTAGCCAAAAAAAAAGGCCGGTTAAGGCCTTTTAAAATTCATTTGAGCATCTCATTCAGAATTTAAATATTTAGAATTATTTTCATACTTAAACCTAAAA
>CAYXQX010000631.1:0-2668 GCA_964467485.1 uncultured Porphyromonadaceae bacterium
CACGCTTACAAGCAACAAAACAAATATAATTTGAAATCGTTTACGGAACATCTTTTGTCTTCTCCTTAACATGGGATTTATTGAAAGAAATCACTCTGAGAAACGAGTGCCCCTGAAAGATCGCATTCTCTATAAACATCACCTCCTGTGATAAAAAACGGTTCACTTTTTAATTTTAAACAGTTTGTTTCTCAATTTTCAACAACAAGGAGTATGCCTTTGCTTGACAGTTTCATAAACGGGTGGCATACTGGTTTATAAACCAGTATACCATAGCGCGAAACGGAGTTGCTGGTGGGCAGCAAATTTTAATGATGTCAAAATGCCCGTATATTTCTTGTGTATGCTGGATACATATCCCCTTTTTAGGGATGGTTCACAAGCTGAATTGTGGGATGAAAAGCCGAACGATGTGCGTGACCTTAACTTGCGTGCCGCCAATCAACATCTTCTTGGCGTAGACCGATTTCTGTTCACGCCGCGAATCAGCTGAGACGCAGCACTCAAGCCCAAACCGTGCGCGTCGCGGTGCATCTTCCCCTCAAACCACTAGCTTTTTTTTATGAAGCCTAATAACGCAGAAAACATCCCTCGCTACATCCAAATAGCTGACAACCTCTTAGACCAAATCGAGTCAGGTGAGTTGGAGCCTAATACCCGCTTGCCCTCAGAGCGTAAGCTAAGCGAGTTATTTGATGTCAATCGTCTGACTTTGCGGCGCGCACTGAGTAGGCTGGAGGTACAAGGATTGCTTGTTCGACAACATGGGAAAGGGAATTATGTCGCCGAGCCTAAAATTGAAAGACAAACCGGGCGATTAATTTCCTTCACACACGGCATGGAACGGCGAGGACTTGCACCAGGTGCTAAAGTAATCACTTTTGAGCAGCGTCCTGTCGAAGCCGCTATCGCCAAGCGGATGGAAGTACCAATGCTGACCCCTATTTATTACGGGCACCGATTACGTTTACTCAACCATGAACCGGTTATGTTAGAAGAATTTTGGATGCTCGCTCATAATTTTCCTGGCTTGGAGCACCAAGATTTGACCAATCACTCGACGTACGAAATCATGGAATCTGAATATGGCATTTCTATGCTCAAAGCACAGCGCAGCTTCGAGCCTGCCATCGCCACAGAATACGAAGCCGAGTTGCTGCAAATTGAAGTGGGTTTCCCACTCATGCTCTTACGACGTCTGGGATTTGACCAAAAAGGACGTTGCGTGGAATATGGAAAAGATTTGTACCGGGGTGACCGTTTTCGTTTTGTAACCGAAGAAATCTTTGCGCCAGGATCGCACGAATTTCAGATTAATCAAACCCAACCCAAGCAAACCTGAACTTTATTTGCACGATAGAACCTGCGATTTACATTACGGAATTATCCGTTGCCACCCTTGGAATTCTAGAGCTACGCTTCTCACAAATTCATCACTTTTTTGTATTTCTGACATTGAACACTCCTATAGTCTGTCGAAACATAAACTCCAATGATTAACTCTACTCAGACCTCGCAACAATTAGAAGCTATCATCTTGAAATATTATGATCTTGGGGAGCTGGCAGATTATGAACAACTCGATTTGGGATATGTCAACGAAAGCTATATCGTAGAAATAGAGCATAATGACAAAAAGGAAAAATATTTTTTTAGAAAATATAAGCAGGGGATAAAAGAAGAAGAAGTTATTTTCGAACATTCGGTCATAAAGCACCTGATAAAAAAGAATTTTCAATTCGTAGCCAGAGTCGTCCCAGCTAAAGATAGAAAGACTTATATCAAGCAGTCTGAGAGAGGGGCAAATGTTTTTTATGCCATCTTCGATTTTCTCACGGGGGATGACAGATATACTTGGGTCAACCCAACCTGTAGTGATGGTGAACTGAGAGCCGCTGCCGCTCTTCTGGCGCAATTCCACGATACGGTTTATGACTTGGAGCCTAAAGGAAAAAGATACGAAGCGAAAATTATTGATCTCTTAGCAGAAATAGCCCAAACTGTGGAAGAATGTGCACAGAAAACTGGTAAAACGGTCTTTGATACGTATTTTCTGGAAAACATCAACTTGATTCAAGAAACTATCCAACGCACTCAGTACGCAATGGAAAAGGATGAATACAAGGAGCTGATAGAACTGGTTATCCACTGCGACTACCATCCCGGCAACCTGAAGTTCCAAAATGGAGAGATAACAGGGTTATTCGACTTTGACTGGGCAAAAGTAGATCTGCGCTCTTTCGATCTTGCCCTTGCAATAACTTATTTATGTGTAGAGTGGGAAGGGGAACAGGATGGTGATCTTCATTTGAGGAAAGTTGCCGTGTTTTTGGATGCTTACCAAAACACACTCCAAAATACGCTAACCCTCGAGCCAATTTGCGACCTTGAACTTGAGTTCCTTCCTGCCCTAGTTGATGCCAGCAATATATATATCTTATATTGGACTATCAGAAATTTTTACGACACCGAGGTAGACCCTCAAGAATATCTGATCTATCTCCAACACGGCATTCGGTTTATGAAATGGCTTGAGAATAAGGATAATTGGAGGCAATTGAAGAGAATAATTATAAGTCCCCCGTCCTAACGAGCGTGGGAAGGAGCTGTGTCCCCCTCCACTGATTCTGGGGGAGGGGCTAGGGGTAGGGGAAGTGAACAATTAAAA
>CAYXQX010000632.1:0-2666 GCA_964467485.1 uncultured Porphyromonadaceae bacterium
ACCGGAGGATTGGCAGATGGCAAAATTGAATTTTGGTACACTCTATGGTGGGTACCAGAAGAAGGAGAGGCGCCAATTGAGTGGATGTCAACAGAAGTAGTAGAGCTCGACTCAGCATTGTTTAATACCTGGGTTACTCTGCCTTTTGATAAGGACGGTGAAACAGAATTTTTATTGGCAGGTGACCATGTTATTGCCGGGATATCCTACAATAACTATAATGATGACCCCTTGGTTCGAAGAAGCAAAAACCTTGAAATAGGGCATGATGCCAGTATCAAGGTTAATGACCTGATAACAACCGGGCACCACAATGACAGCTGGGTAGAGTCTGATTTTGTTAGAAAAAGAAACATTATGGTTAGGCTAAACCTAAATGATCAAAGTAATATTATTGATGGTGTGGATCTTTCAAATGCATTCAATACACTTGAACAGAACTACCCGAATCCATTTAGTGGCCATACTCAAATCCAGTACGACCTGGTTGATAATAACATGGTTAGTATTGAAGTGAAAGACCTTGCCGGTCGGCAAGTAATGCTAATCAATGAAGGCAATAAGTCTGCCGGATACCATACTTGCAATATTGATGGAAGTCAGTTGGAAGCAGGAGTTTATTTTTACACTCTCAAAGCAGGTGCCTTTGTTCAAACTAAGAGAATGATTGTAGCTGACTAATTGAAATTATTATTATAAATGAGGGAGTGTTTCTGAAAAGAACACTCCCTTTTTTTATAATTTCACGCCTTCATTTGATAAAGAACAAAACTAACAAAGCACAATGCAGTCAATACAAATCACCAAGCCTGGCGAAATCAATATCCAAGAAGCCAGTATCCCTGAGATCAATGCGGAAGAGCTACTTATAAAAATAAAATATGTAGGATTCTGCGGTTCCGACTTAAGCTCTTATCAGGGCAGAAATCCTATGGTTAACTACCCTATTATACCCGGTCACGAGGTGGCAGGCACAATCGAAAAAACCGGCAAAACTGTTCCCGATCACCTCTCAGCCGGGCAGACTGTTACTGTAATCCCTTATACTTCTTGCGGTGAGTGTCCATCCTGCAGAAATGGTAGATCAAATGCATGCCAATTCAATCAAACCCTTGGTGTCCAGCGCGATGGCGCAATGACTGAATATATTGCCATTCCCTGGCAAAAGGCCTTGGTGACACAAAATTTATCCATGAAAGAGCTGGCATTAACTGAGCCTCTTACAGTTGGATTTCATGCAGCCTCAAGAGGCAGGATTACTGCAAATGATACAGTGAGCGTTTTGGGCTGCGGCATTATTGGAATCGGTGCAATAATCAGATCAGTAGACTTAGGGGCAAGTGTAATTGCGGTGGATGTTGATGACAGTAAATTAAGACTTGCCGAGAAGCTGGGAGCAAAATTCACTATCAATTCTGTTAACGAAAACCTTGATCAGAGACTAAAAGAACTTACCAATAATAATGGTCCCGATGTTATAATTGAAGCTGCCGGACAGTCCTCAACTTACCTGGCAGCTATTGAATCAGTAGCATTCACAGGAAGAGTAGTTTGCATTGGCTATGCTAAGGAAGATATTGCTTTCGCAACAAAATTATTTGTGCAAAAAGAGATTGATATTATGGGGTCCAGAAACGCCAATTCTGAAGATTTCATACAGGTAATGGAATACCTGGCAAAAGGTAAACTTCAGGTTGAGGATTTAATAAGTATGGTAGTTAAGCCTGAAAAATCGTGGGAGGCTATGAAAATTTGGGCATCTGATCCAGGGAAAATATTTAAAATATTGGTGGAGTTTTATGATGATTAATGTATCCACTTACACCATTTCTAAAAGGCACTCTATATAATTAGCTATATTTGGTTTATGTTTATCGAACTGGACAATGTAACAAAGTATTATGGCAAATTTAAAGCCGTCGATTCGTTGTCGTTAAGTGTGGAAGAAGGAGATGTTTATGGCTTTCTTGGACCCAATGGTTCAGGGAAAAGCACTAGCATCAGAATGATTTTATCCTTAATCAAGTCAACATCAGGAAAAATCAAATTATTCAACAAGGAAGTTTCCTTTCAAAAAAACAGTCAGATAAATAGAATAGGTGCCCTCATTGAAACTCCTGATTTCTACAAGTATTTATCAGCCCGTAGAAACCTGAAGATTTTGGGTAAACTTTCTGGTGTTGAACCACTTAACCAACGAGTTGATGAAGTTCTTGATATCGTTGGACTATCAGGGCGTGGAAACAGTAAAGTAAAAGCCTTTTCTAAAGGGATGAAGCAGAGACTGGGAATAGCTCAAGCTATCCTGCATAAACCAGACCTTATAATCCTTGATGAGCCTACTGCCGGACTCGACCCCCAGGGACAAAAGGAAATAAGAGCCTTAATCAACTCCCTCAGAGAAGATCAAAATGTTACTATCCTAATCTCCAGCCATATACTATTTGAAATTGAACAAATTGCCAACCGGATGATTATAATAAACAAGGGTAAATCATTGGTTGAAGGTAGTGTATCTGACCTTATTCACAACAGACAGCATCAGGTCAACTATAGAATAAGTGATCCTTTAAAAACTCAAAAACTGATATCTGAATCACAATGGAGCAGCAAAATAACCGGTTCAGACGGGGAAAAGTTTAACCTCCAATTAAAACAAGCAGAGA
>CAYXQX010000633.1:0-2664 GCA_964467485.1 uncultured Porphyromonadaceae bacterium
GGTGCGATACTATATTATTAACCAAGTTTTTTCTATCAGAATCAGTCATAACTTTACTGTAGAGAACGCCTGCCTGTACAAAATCTACATCACCAAGAACATATTCATGACGCGCAGTCATACCAGCAATATCTATTGGTGGGGGAGTCATTTTAGGATCTGGAGCAGGACCCCCAAAGCTGTTTGGCCAATAGTTAGGTTTTCCTCCTTCATTCTTATCAAAACGCATAGCACCATCCCGCTGATAGCTATTCATGGGGCAGGCTTTGCCTGCATTGATTGGAAGGATATGATAGTTGGGGCCAAGTCTGTGTCTGTGAGTGTCAGGGTAGCTGAATAAACGCCCCTGAAGCATTTTGTCTGGGGAAGGACCAATTCCAGGAACGAAATTACCTGGTGAGAAAGCAGATTGTTCCACCTCTGCAAAATAGTTTTCTGGGTTTCGGTTCAATACTAACTTGCCGACCTCTATTAGCGGAAAGTCAGCATGTGGCCAGATTTTTGTGATGTCAAAGGGATCGAAACGGTAGTCTTTTGCCTGCTCTGGGGTCATTATCTGAACCTCGAGTCGCCAGGATGGAAAATCTCCCTTTGAAATAGCTTCAGACAGGTCACGTGTAGCACAATCAGGATCAATCTCACGCATCTTACCTGCTTCCTCACCAGTGAAGTTTTCAATTCCTTGCCCGGTCTTAAAATGTAACTGCACCCACCAGTACTGGCCTTTTTCGTTATACCACATGAAGGTATGGCTGCCGTATCCATTCATATTCCGGAAACTTTTTGGGGTACCTCGATCGGAAAATAATATTGTAACCTGATGGATAGATTCTGGAGTCAGGGAAAGGAAATCCCAGAACATGTCTGGATCTTTAAGATTGGTTGCTGGGTTACGTTTCTGGGTATGTATGAAATCAGGGAACTTGAGTGAATCACGTATAAAGAAGACTGGAGTGTTATTACCCACCATATCGTAATTACCTTCTTCAGTGTAGAATTTTAAAGCAAAACCTCGTGGGTCTCGTTCTGAGTCTGCAGATCCCTTCTCTCCTCCTACAGTTGAAAATCGTAAGAAGACCTCAGTTTTCTTACCTATCCCTGATAGAAATTTTGCACACGTATATTTTGTCACATCTTTAGTCACTTCAAAATGACCATATGCTCCGGCTCCTTTAGCGTGTACTACACGCTCAGGGATCCTTTCACGGTCGAAATGAGCAAGCTTCTCTGTCAGGTGAACATCCTGGATAAGTATGGGGCCCTTCTTGCCAGCAGTTTCTGAATTGAGATCATTATCTACCGGCATCCCGAAACCTGTTGTAAGTTTTTTCTTGTCTTTTGCCATTTTAAATCCTCCTTTAGAATATTTTTTTAGGTTTTCTCTTTTATTTTTGAGCATTGAAAACAGAGACCTTTGGCAACTACTTGTACTTTATTAACATTACCCATAGTAATGACACTATCTGGAATTATTATTTGATCAAATTCTTTGCTGTAAAAATCATAAGTCTTACTGCATTTTATGCATTCGAAGTGGTGATGGGGTTTCATATTTGCATCAAATCTGGGTTTTTCCCTGTTTGGCCCGAGTGTGGTTATCAATCTCAAGTCAAGAAATGTCCACAGTGTTCTATAAACTGTATCCAATGATACTGAGGGAATTCTTTTACGAACCCCTTTATAAATAGTAGCCACATTTGGATGAGTTGTTGATTTTGCAATTTCCTTAAAGATCTCTATGCGCTGGTGGGTTAGTTTTATTCCAGATTGTTTAGCACTTTCTTTGAATTGATTTAAGCGATGCTTTAATTCTTCAGGAGAAACCTTCAAAAAAACTCCATATTAAATACTAAAGATCCCTAAATAATAATATATTACAATTAAAATCTAAAGTCAATTCGAGTGAACAAGAAATGATGCTATAAACTCAATTCCGCTATAAAAAGATCTTCTCTTGAGGCTATTATTCTGGTTTTATCTTCATACACTATGGACAGCCAATTTAAAAATGTCTCTACCAGCTTCCGCTGGCACCACCACCTCCTCCTGAAGAACCGCCCCCAAAGCCACTTGAACTGCTGCTTGAACTAATTGAGTTGCCACTGGATGAAGATAAATCACTTTAACTATTTTCTGAAGCAGAGCTTTTATTCAGCCTTAAAATTGTATTAATGCTTTTCTCTTTAGAATCGCAGTATTTGCAATATTTTTCAACTTCCAGTTTCCCAAGATAATCATAAGTTGGACTAACAAGTATTTTTTTGATTTATGCCGCATGATAATATGAAGATAATAATTAAAAATACCAGGGGAACAAGAATGATCATAGGTGGAACAGATTTTATTGATGAAAACTTTTTATTAAATTCTTTTTCCATATATATAATGTACTTATAATACCAAAGATATTTAATAGTATATAACTAGGAATATTTAAATCAAAAAATTAATTTCCTTAATTTGTTTAATTTCTCCTAAGTTTGAGATATAAAATGAATACAGCGATAAGTTTGAAAAATGTGAAAAATCTATCCACCCTTGCGGGGATGTGAAAAGAGGAAAGAAAAACATTGCCGGTTCTTGAATGATAGGTTTTGGTTATTTTGTGGCTTTCGTAGCTGCAGCAGTATATTTCATTTAACAGGCAGAAACTTTCTGGATGGG
>CAYXQX010000634.1:0-2663 GCA_964467485.1 uncultured Porphyromonadaceae bacterium
ATATGAATATAGCATTGCTGTATCCTCCACTCCAGTTTTATCACCAAAAACAGGGGAAGAGCCAGAGGAAGAAGTCCCTCAGGCAACAGCAAAATCCCATGAAACTCTATTCTGCTTGGGGTTGAGGAGTTGGCTTTACCTCTGTCCAGTTTTCATGAACTGATAACCAATCACCATCAATGTACCGGTAGACAGAAGTAACCTTCCAGGGTTCGAGAGGGACTTCATCAAGTGTCCCCTGATAATGATAGGTCACTATCACAAACTCGCCATAGTACTGGAACCAAAAATTAAAGAGTTCATGTTGGTGGGGAGGAATTTGCCCTGCAAAGTTTTCCAGGTATTTCCTAAGGGCTTCCTTGCCTTTTATGGGGATATCCGCACCAAGATCATCCATCCAGGTGATATCCTGTGCTGCGACTTCCACAAAGCCCATTGGATCGCCAGAGGCCCACTTGTCATTTGCCGAATTTATCTTTTCCGTGATGGCCGTTTTGGCCTCATCGGCAGTTGGTGGTTTTGGCTCATTTGCACATGAAACCAACGACAGAGAAAAGATTAGAGCAAAAACAGTGCTTTGCATAAATTTCATTCCAGATAAGATTTGGTGTTTCATAATGCTGGTCTTTAGTTTTCATGCCACTATTGACAATACACAAATTTATGGAATAATAGCATAGGTGTCAAGCCAGACTGGATGGAAATCTGGATAACCATCCTATCCTGAAATCTCAAACAAGAGAAAATATTATTGACGCAGTCCGAAAGAATCCTGGAATCACTTACTCTATGCAGTATATAATGAAGAGATAATGACCTTATTCATGTGGTAGCCAGGTGTAATATACGAATGTCTTTCCCTTAATTGAATGGCTTTATCCGAATCACTCTTCAGGTTAATAAAATCGCTATCCAGACCAATTAACGCAAAAATTTTTATTCATTACCTTAAACACAAGGGTTGTTTCATCGAAAGGGAAGCTTTCAGTTACAGCTGTTTTACTTAGACAATACTCTCGGATTTCTTCGATGTTCATGTTTTTTGTCAAGAATTAATCATTAATATATATTCCATCTCCCGTTCCAATCCAAATTTTATTGTCTGGTGCTTGCTCGATAGCAAAAACACTATGTTCTCTAAAAGACGTATTATCTATTATCCAGTTTGCCCCATCAAATACAGAATATCCCCCATGGGAAACACACCATAAATTATCCTCATTGTCAACAGTAATTGCTCTCACATTTATACTATTATCAATTAGTAATTGTCTTGATGATTCACCGTCAAATATGAATACTTGGGGTCCGTTGTTATACATTGTGCTCGATAAAGAATAATCAATTACCCCACAAAGTTCATTTTTACTATTAATCTTAATATTGCCAAAATAATAAGGTGAAAATCCTAAATCACTGCTACTAAAAGTTGTCCAGTTTTCATCCGTAATCTTTACAAGATAGGCATTATTTACAATTTCAGATAAGGCGAGCCATACATTGTCATTTTTGTCGATTGCGATACTTTTTACAAAATTTACTGGCAATTCAGAGTTGTCAGGATTGTAAACGTTCCAGTTGGTTCCATCATATTTTACAATCCCCCCTTGCCGGAATCTACATGATGTAAACCAAATATTATCTTTAGAATCTATGGCTATCGACTCTACAAAATCTTCGGGAATTGGGCTGTTTGTGGAGTTAAACTGAATAAATTCATCACCATTATATTTTATAAGGCCTTCACAACTTATCCAGACATTATCTTCGCTATCAATCGCAATATCATAAATAACAGCCGTGTCAGGGATTATAGAATTCGACGAATTGTAAACTGTTGTGCCCTTTGAATTATACTTTATTAATCCTTGTTTAAACGTTCCTATCCATGCATTTCCCTTTTTGTCAAAAGCAATTGATTTGACAAAATATCCATCTAAAATTTTATGATTAAAATCTGTTTGTAACAGAGCAGAATCCACATTTGATTTCTCACATGAAATCATGGAAACCAGAATAATAGAAAGATAGATAAACTTTTTCATAATCAATCCCTTTATTAATCGTAGATGATTATTCTGTGAAATAAGTTGCTTTCTTATATTTTGATTATTGCTTAGGTTTATTGTTTTCTCTAATTCTAAACTCCTCTGCATTTATAAGGCTTGTTATTCTTACTCCTAATTTTTTCTCTAAATCATTTCTTGCATTGCCAGCAACTCCACCCCTCTACCAGTTCACTCCCGGTATAAATGCCTCTTTCACATAATCAATAGTATATCCCTCCGGACCAAATAATACCAAAGCAAAATCAAATCTTACTTCATAATCAATGTTGTTTTTGATAATATAAGCCTCTGCCGCATCAACCAGATGTCTCATTTTCTGATTGCTTAAAAGTTCGGAGGGAGTTTCAGCATTTTTTATACTTCGTGCCTTAACTTCAACAATTGCCAGTTTATCCCCATCCATGGAGATGATATCTATTTCTTTATGTCCAAATCTCCAATTCCTTTCAAGAATTTTAAAATTCTTTTCAGCAAGATAATTTGCGACTATGTCTTCTGCTTTCGATCCTTTTTCATTGTGTTCTGCCATAGCTGGTTGTCGGTTGCTAGTCCCGAATTTCTTAGAAGCTCTGCTTCTTTAAAAATTCGAGGATC
>CAYXQX010000635.1:0-2658 GCA_964467485.1 uncultured Porphyromonadaceae bacterium
CTAATGATTCGATTCTTAAGGAGGCTTTTGCAAGTAGCTTGAAATTCTCTTCTGATTCAAAATGGGCTGCATATCGGATTGGTGTTTCTCAAAAGAAAAAAGATCAAATGCAAGAAAAGAAAGAATCAGTGCATTATAAGCTTGCTTTATTGAATCTTGAATCAGGAGAAAAGGTTGTATATGAGGAGATAAGCAGTTTTTCCTTTCCTGAAAAAGGATACCATATGGCTATGAAAACATACAAACCAAAGGGATCAAAAGCCAAAGGAAGCGATATTGTGATTTTGAATCTCAAGAATATGCAAATGCGTACTGTAGGTAATGTAGCAGAGTATTCTTTCAATAAAAAGGGGGATTTCCTTGCATATATTACTCAGCCCACAAACGATATTGGCCAAGGGGTTGAGATATTTGACTTGCGTGATTATTCTATCAAAATTTTGGCTTCTGATACTTCTAGTTTCTCCAATCTTAAATGGGAGAAAGAGGGTGAAGCTCTGGCTTTTCTCCATCAGCTAAAAAACGAAGATTATAAGGAAGAAAATCATCAAATAGTAGCATTCAGAAATATATATAAGGGGTTTAATAAGGAAGTGTTCGCCCCTTGTACCATTGAGAATTTTCCTGAAGGAATGAGAGTCGAAAAAAAGACCTTTACTTGGGCAGAGGACCAATCAGCAATCTTTTTTGGCATAAAAGATTGGAATATGACTGAAAAGGCCAAGAAGAAATTACTTGAAAAGGACTCAAAAGGAGAGGAGAAAGAAGGTGATGACAAGGATGGAAAAGATAGTGAGGATAATGACGATGTTGCTGACAAGGATGGTGGTAAGGATAGCAAGAAGAAAGAGGTTAAAAAGGATGATGAGAAATTGCCTGGAGTGGATGTATGGCATTGGAAAGATCCATACATACAGCCGAGGCAGCAGAAAACATATGGGCAAGATAAGAGTTTCACCTTTCTAAGCATGTGGCATCTGGACGAGATGAGGTTCATGCAAATAGCTGATTCTGTAACCAGATTTGCTAGTCTGACTGGTGATCAAAAAAAGGCTTACGTATACACGCGTGAGCCTTATGAACCGCAATTTAGATTGATGTATGCTGATTATTACCTGATGGATCTAAGCAGTGGTATAAAAACTCCAATATTGACTAACTACACTGGCCGTTTGATTTCTTCCCCCGAGGGTCGGTATCTTCAATATTTTAAAGATAAGAATTGGTGGGCTTTTGATATGGAAACCAAGGAACATTCTAATCTTACTAAAGATATGAATGTTCCGTTCTGGAATATCAGAGATGATCACCCTGCAGAAGTGCGGCCAGCTTTTGGATCAGGAGGCTGGTTAAAGAATGATAAGTATCTTCTTTTATATGATGAATATGATGTCTGGGCAGTTAAGCCTGATGGTAGTGATGCAACTAAAATCACGAATGGTAGGGCAAATGAGGTAATTTATAGGGTGAGAAAACTAGATTATGAGAAGAACTATCTCGATCCAAAGGAGCCAATGTATTTTTCAATGATGGGGGATAAAACTAAAAAATCGGGATATGCAAAAATGAAGTGGGGGCAAGAACCCGAGACTATGATTTTTGCTGATAGATCAGTTTCCTCCTTCACGAAGGCCAAGCAAGCAGAGAGATATATTTTTACGGAAAGCTCATATGAACAATCTCCACAGTTTTATGTTTCGGGTGAAGATTTGAACAAGAAGAAATTTGTTGCTGCTGGTAATCCTCAGCAAAAAGATTTCGCATGGGGGAAAGCTGAGCTGGTAGATTATAAAAACAAAAGTGGTAAAGAACTTCAGGGTGTGCTTCATTATCCTGCTAATTATGAGATTGGTAAGAAATATCCGATGTTGGTATATATCTATGAAATAAGGTCGAATAGCTTACATTCTTATATCAATCCAAGCGATAAGAGTTTCTACAACATCACCAATTACGTTCAGCAAGGATTTTTTGTTTATCAACCTGATATTGTATATCGAACAGATGATCCCGGAGTTTCGGCAGTTGAATGTGTTGTTCCTGCAGTTGAAAAGGTTATAGAAACGGGTATGATAGACAAAGATAAGATTGGATTGATGGGACATAGTTGGGGGGCCTATCAAACCGCATTCATCATTACTCAAACTGATCTCTTCTCAGCTGCCGTGGCGGGAGCTCCACTTACTGATATGATATCAATGTACACTGAAGTATATTGGAATTCAGGATCTCCTAACCAGGGTATTTTTGAAACCAGTCAGGGACGGTTCTCAAAACCATACTATGAAATACTTGATAAGTATATCCAAAACTCACCTATGTTCCAGGCTCATAATATAAAGACGCCACTGCTGGTTGCCTTCGGAGATAAGGATGGAGCAGTTGACTGGCATCAGGGTATCGAACTTTATACAACGATGAGGAGAATGGAAAAGCCTATGGTCATGCTTGTTTATGAAGGTGAAAACCATTCAGTTAGGAAAAAGGAAAACACTTTAGACTATACTCTCAAAATAAATCAATGGTTTGATCATTACCTTCTTAATAAGGAAGCTTCTAAGTGGATAACAGATGGTATTCCTTATCTGGATAAAAAGAAGAAAGAGGAAGCGAAAAAGAAAAAATAGCCAACTCATATTATAGCGGACCGTCGGCTTA
>CAYXQX010000636.1:0-2655 GCA_964467485.1 uncultured Porphyromonadaceae bacterium
TTAAAAGTTTCTTCACCATATACCCCCATTATTATAGTTTCCATAAATTGCTTTGGTAATCCAGTTAATTCGGGAAACTTGTCAAATATATTAGCAAACACAGAATCATTAATACTAAGCTCTTTTATATTTCCGTTCTTTTCCATTTTAATTGAAAAAGGTTTATTTATCAATTCTGCTAAAATCATTGATAGAATATCTTCCTTATTATTTTTTTCTGAGCTATACAACATTGTCCCGCCATACGGCAATTCCATGCTTAATTTTTCATATTTGACTTCTATATCATAATATGAATCATGAATAGCTTTAACTAAATATGACATATCCCAGGAGGATGCCCCTTCCATATCCCCATTTGTCCCTTTTGCGTCCATTATCTGATGGTACGATTTCCCCTTTTCAAGATTTAAGGTCAATTCTGATTTTTGAACTTGACACACAGCCTTGTTGACCTCTGGAGAAGTTAGTATTAAAAGGGTTAATATGAAGGCGAAAATTTTGACTTTTAGAAATGAGTTCTTTTCAAACGAATTTAGGTTGTCAAGTATTTTTTCAAGCTTCATGGCGAAAGAATTATGGCATTAAGAAAATCTAAATAATATGTTAAGGCTTAGAACACTAATTTATCTTGAAAGCATGGGTTATTCTCACATTGAAGAAATCGATGGGGGCTTTATTGCTTCATATAAATAAGCTCAACCACAGGGTTTCCCTCCAGCTTGTCATCACTAAATACCTGCTTATATCTATTCATAATTTCAGGATATTTTTTTGATTTCTCTTCAATGCATTCTTCATCTACATAACCACTTATTATCCACCGTGAAACAATTCTTGCCTTGAATCCAGAAGAATAATACTCACCACCGTAAAAACCACTAATCCCTGTAATATCATTAATAATGCCCCCACTATTTAAATAAGTCTTACATGGATCTCTCGTCACTAGAGTGCTTTCATTTGTTTGAAGATTATAATATATAGTTTTAGTATCATTTGTATTTTGGACTAGTGCAAAAGTTACATATGGAGGAATACTGCTGAAACCACGTATCTTACTATAATCCCTATTTTTTTCAAAGACACCCTTTTTCTGAGCAAGATCATTAGGCATTCTATTGTATTTTAATTTCAGCAATGGCTTTATGTTCAATTTTTTATCGATGTAAAACAAAGTGTCACCGTAAAAATCAAAATATAACAGTCCATCATTAAAACGGGCATTGTCTATAGGTTCCTGCATATCATATCCTGCTTTCTGAGAAGGTGGTATGTGCTTTTTCTTATCAATAACATTCAACTGTTTATCAAAAAACCATACCTGGTAGAAATCATCAATCTCAAAAACTGGTCGTCTCAAGATTACTACCAGATTATGCCCAATAAACTCCATTACATCTATCAGTGGGTATTTACATAATCTCGAAGTATTGAAGTCCTTAATCCATTGCCCTTTAATATTGTAAACACAGATTCTTGATTGACTAAATGAATGAATATAAATCAGGTTTTCCGGTTCATAGAAACAGAAATGGATATGACCGGAGAATTCACCCGGACCTTTCCCAATGGAGCCAATATTTCTCAGGAATCTGCCATCCCGGGAATACACAGACACTTTTGGTATCTGATTATCACAAACTATAATAAATTCATCTGTGATATAGGAGTCGGAAATAGATTTTACAAAAGAAGCCGGAATTGATTCCAGTTCAATCAATTCTCCTAGATCAGCCAGCTCAGATAAGTATATTTCTTTTTCTGTGTTTACTTTCTCAAGATCAAGCAAAGGAATGTTTTGGGATAATTCATCCTTACTTCCACATCCTGATAGAAATATCACAAAAAAAGGCAATAGGTAAAGTATTTTCATTGATTGAAATGTCTAATAAGAAGGACAATCAAAAATAACAACTCTAAACCCACTTTCAAAGTTTATATGTCGCTTAATCACTAACCATTTCACACCAAAAGTTAAGAATCGGAATTATTATTCTTTTCAACCAATTTCTGAAGTAGTTCGAGCTCCAACTTCTGATTTTGAATAATTGATTTGATTGAAGTTATCAGAAACCATAAGAACCAAATACTAAATCCATATAGAGTAATCATTATAATAACGCCAATTGCACCAGGAAGTATCATATCTGTTAGATTAAAAGGTTTAGAATGATTGAAGGTATGACATCGGATTCGATTTTCCTACTTTGAATCTTGTGTTGAAAACATAAATTTTGAATACTGGGTTCAAACAATCAGAAGGCCTGGTAGAAAAGGACAATCCTGTCCTCATCTTATTTAAATTTAAAGAGTTTTGAAGGTAAAACGAAGATCAAAACATAATTCAATATTTGATGACACTTGTATTCATCTTTTCACTCCTTTCTGGCAAACTCAAGAAGTGGTCCTCTTCATTTAATGGTGTTTGACCATCTATATACTTAAGATCTAATCCCATAACGCCTTTCTTAATTCATCTTTTATGTCTTTTGTAAGGTCTTCAATTGCATTTTTTAAATTGGCTTTATCTATTCCTTGATTTTCTAGCATCATATTCTGATTAGTTCTTAATATTATTTTTTCAGCTAGAATCCCAGATTTACGGTCAAGAAGAGAATTAATAGATCCATCAATTGGCACGAATCCATAAAC
>CAYXQX010000637.1:0-2653 GCA_964467485.1 uncultured Porphyromonadaceae bacterium
ACTTAATATTTGATGATAGCTTATCGACGCCTGTAAGCCCCTCTTTACTACTCAGTTCAGTTCCGCGTATAACGGCCTCGCTCCATAGGAAGGTAGGAATAGAAGCTTTTACGGGATTGTTCTTCATTGGGAAAATATTCCATAAAGGGGCTCCTCCGGCCTGATGAGCAATACCACTGGCCCAACCACCATGAATACCAATATTGCCGGTTATGGCAGCTAAAACACATCCGCCTCTGACGGGTTGCTCACCGTAGGCTCTTCTTTGCATCCCATAGCCCTGGTACAGCATGGCTGGTTTTATTCTTCCATATTCCCTGGCAATACGGGTTATTGTTTCTGCTGGAATACCTGTGATAGGCTCAGCCCACTGGGGCGATTTTGGGGTATCATCATTAGTTCCCAGGATATAATCCGAATATGATTCTTCTGATTCATATCCTTCAGGCATTTGGGTGTTGTCAAAACCTATACAATGAGTTTTCACAAAACTCTTATCGATCAGATTTTCTTTAATCATTATATAGGCCATTGCACTCATCATGGCCGTATCTGTACCCGGTCTGATAGGAATCCATTCATCAGCTAATGCAACGGCCGACATAGTTTTTCGGGGGTCGATACATACTACTCTTGCTCCCCTTTCCCTGGCTTTTTTAATGAAATATTCAGTATTAGTCCGATCCCTCATTTCGGCATGGTTCCAACCCCACATCAGGATATATTTTGAGTTTAACCAATCTTGTCGCTGGTTACCGGTAACGCCTGTTCCGTATACGGTTGGGGTAGCTTTGCTAATGCAGGCCCAGGAATAGGAATTATAATATTTCAGTGATCCGCCAAGAATATTCAAGAGTCTGACAGCGGGCCATCTTCCGTTTGTTTGACTGTAACTGCCTGTACCATAGGGGATATAAAGGGCTTCATTGCCATATTTTTCCTTGATAGTATTTAGCTTCTCAGCCATGAGTTTCAAAGCATCTGGCCATGATATCCTCTCGAAATATCCCTCTCCACGTTTGCCAATTCTTTTTAAGGGGTAACGTAGCCGATCGGGGTGGTACTGCCGTCTCCTGTATGCTCTGCCTCTAACACATGCACGCAGTTGAGGATCAGAGGTGTTATCTGTGGGTCGGTCATCTGTTTCAATTCTTGCAATCAGGCCGTCCTTGACCCATACTTTAAGGAGACATCTACCGCCGCAATTATGGGCGGGACAACCAACTCTTATCCAACCATCTGATGGTAAATCTTGTACAACGGCTGCACCTGGAGCTAAGCCAAATAATTCGGTAGCCAGCCCGGGTATTAGTCCAACTGATCCACCAATTAATCCTGATGTTTTTATAAAAGTTCTGCGATCCTGGGACTTCATTTCCCTGGGTTTAGTTTAACCGCTAAATATAGGCATTCTTTTTTTTCATTTGTAAAAAAATGGCCTTTTCAACGATACTAAAGTTGTTGAAAGTAGGAAATAATGATGTCCTTTAGGCGGTTTTTTACTTTTGCAATATCCTGAACCTGACCCAGTTCCTTTTCCATAGATGTGACTCCTTTATCTTGGAATCCACAGGGATTGATATGATTAAAATAATTTAGGTCTGTATTGACGTTAAAAGCAAAGCCATGCATAGTAACAAACCGGCTTGCTTTTACACCTATAGCGCAAATTTTCCTGGCCTTGGGGCTTGAAGGATCGAGCCAAACACCTGTTGCTCCGGGTAGCCTGGAGGCTTCAATACTATTTTCACCCAGGAATTGAATAATGCATTCTTCCAGGGAATGAACATATTGTTTTAACTGTATGCCAAATTGATCCAGATCGAATATTGGATAGCCCACAATCTGGCCTGGTCCATGATAGGTAATATCTCCTCCCCGGTTGCTATGAAAATATGTGGCATTGATTTTTTTCAGGAAGGTATCATTGATGAGCAAATTGTTGCTTTGCCCGGATTTTCCCAGAGTATAAACATGTGGATGTTCAACAAAGAGAAGAAGATTGTTGAAGTATTCACGTTCATTTTCCTCCAGCTGTCGGTTAACCAGTTTGCGGTCGACTCGTTTTTTAAAAACTTCCTCCTGATATTCCCAGGCTGTTTTATATTCCACGACTCCCAGATTGCGGTATTCAATTTGAGGTATTTTTTTCATTTTATATGCTTCTCTGCGTGGTATGACGACCTTACCAGGGGGGCGCTCTCAACATGGCGAAATCCTTTTTGTAAGCCGATTATTCGATATTCTTCAAATTGTTCGGGAGTTATCCACTCCTCAACCATCATGTGATCTCTGGTAGGCTGCATGTACTGTCCGAGGGTGAACACCTTACAGCCAACCTTTATTAGGTCATCCATAGTCTTCAGTATCTCATCTCTTTTTTCGCCAAGGCCCAGCATGATTCCTGATTTTGAAATAAGCTTCGACTCTGAGATTTGTTTTATAACCTGTAGGCTAAGCTCGTATTTTGCTCTTGATCTGACGGATTTACTTAATCGTTTTACTGTTTCCAGGTTATGTGAAACAACATTAGGGCCGGCTTCAATAATTCTATCTATCAGTTCCGGTATTCCGTCGAAATCAGGGATAAGGGTCTCCATGGTTATATCAGGAGTCACCTCCTTGATTATTTTTATTGTCTGGTTCCACATCA
>CAYXQX010000638.1:0-2650 GCA_964467485.1 uncultured Porphyromonadaceae bacterium
GACAATAATCTGGAAATTATTGCCGGAGATAATCAGGGCAACCTCATTTGTCTTAATCATTCTGGTAAAAAATTATGGAATAAAAAAATTAAGGGGAAATTCAACACTGCTCCGGCTATTGCTGATTTGGACGGTGATGGTAAGAACGAAATTCTTATAGGCAGCACATCCTCTCCTCTAATATGTTTCTCGAATAGGGGAAAGGAACTTTGGCGTTTAGAAGATCATGAATCATCTGGTTCAAGCCCTGTTGTGTATGATCTGGATAATGATGATCGGCTAGAAATACTTCTGGGCTGTGGTAACAATCTCTCGCTATTTGATAATAATGGCAACCTACTTTGGCAGTATTCCATGAAAAGTTCTATTCACGATGCTATTTCAGTCGGTGATATTAACGACAATGGAACAAAAGAAATTATTGCTGTTGACCTTATCGGGGAAGTGGTTTGTCTAGATGTAAATGGCAAACTGAAATGGAGAGCAAATGCGCTTGAAAAAGTAAGGCGATCACCGTCAATAGCAGATATTGATGGCGATTCTAAACTTGACATATTGATGGCTGGAAATAATGCACATCTTTATGTTCTTACCACGGAAGGAAAGTTGAAAGAGGATATACAATTGATGGGTCAAAGCAATGCTACTCCAACTATTGTTGATTTTAAAAATGACGGTCAACTTGCAGTTATTTGTCCAACAGATGGTGATGTGAGTGCTTTTTCATGGATGGAATCAAAACCAATAACAAAACCTTTAGTATTATTTTCTGAATATCGTGGCAATTCGGCAAGAACCGGAACCTCCCCGCACGTGGCAATATCTAAAACAGCACATATTGCTTCAATCGATTTTGGAGAATTGAATTTTAATAAAAATGAATTTCGAGTCAAAGTTAAAAACCTCAAAAAAGAAGTAATAACATGTGAGCTTACGATTATTAGAGATAACTCCGTTCCACTCATAGAAAAAGCTACTTTTCAAGACACAAGTTATGTTTTAAAGCTTCCTTATAATTTATCAGATCAAAAGACTAACAATTTAAAATTTATAGTCAAACTAAAACTAAAAAATAAAATAATCATTGAGCGGGAGAAATTAGTTTGTATCAATCCTTATTCAAAAGATATCGAGGAATTTGAAACCAAGCTTGCCGATATTCGGTCTCTACTACCAAAGTTGTCAGAATCTGTCTATGCATCAAAGCAATTAATATTTTTGCAAGACAGTTTCAATCGCATTAAAGGAAAGATGCAAACTGCGGAAAGACTTACCGACCTTCAAAGAAGTGAGCTTTACTTCAAATTTAGCCATCTTCGCAAAGAAGCCAACACGGTCTGGAAAATGGCTGCGGCTGCTATTGATGCCGGTTCTACCCTGGTTGTCTATTCTGCAAATCCTTGGGCCCCATTTGGTAACACAGATGAAATCGTAGAAGGACGAACATCTCCTGCGAATCTTTCTATTCATGCATTTGCAGGAGAAACAGAGTCCACAGCATTTAATGTGGCTAATTTCAGTGACAAAGCTATTTTTGTACGGATAGAACCAACTGCTTTAATTTCAGAAAAAGATTCCAGTTCCATACTTTCCCAAAAAGTTATAAAACTTCATGAGCTAATTGATGTACCAACGGAAAATTTAGACAAATCCTGGGATGCACTTCCAATACTCGGTCAGGCTCAGACAATGATGATTCCGTCATGGAGCCTGCGCCAGCTATGGGTCAATGTCAATACATTGACGCTAAGTCCAGGTGTTTGGAAAAACTCTATTTATATTCGATCTCTGGATGTTAAATCAAAGGAAGCAATTGCCACACTCAAAATTCATGTCTCAGAAATTGCACTACCTGAAAAACAAGCCCTCAAATCATGTCAATGGGGCTATGTTCAGACTTCAATTCTGAAAGATATTCCGCAAATTGCTCTTGATGACCAAATTGCTCATGGTACGAATGTATTTGTGGCTTCAGGTACTTATTCTCCAAAAGCTGAATTCGATAAGGATGGAAATATTATAGGCAATATCGATTTTAGTAAACATGATGAGTATATGCAGCAACATTCTCAGCACGGTATTGTCCTGTTTGGAGGATATCAAAGCAGCTTGAAAGGTCCGGCAGAACACTTTACTCCAATTTGGGAAAAAGCCCATGCGGCCTGGTTGTTTGCTTGGTTCGAGCATATGAATAAAATAGGTGTAAACTACAAAGACTTTGCAATGTACCCTGTTGATGAACCAGGACTGCATAAAGATCGAGTAGGCAAATACATTTCCTATGCAAAAATAATTCGTCAGGTTGATGAAAAGGTTCAAATCTATACTGATCCTGTTGGTGGTGTTTCAATGATTGACCTCGAAGATATGGCTCCTTACGTGGATATATGGTGCCCAAAACGACTGGGTTTTCTTTTGGATACTGGATCTGAGAAATTAAATTTTATCAAATCTACCGGTAGCACGGTCTGGACCTACGATTGCCAAAGGAATGCAAAACATCAATCACCACTTGGTTATTATAGATCCCAGTCCTGGTTGGCAATGCATCATAACTTAACTGGCATTGGTTTCTGGTCATACTGTACCTCTAGACATGATCCGTGGTACATACCTTTCGCTGGCAACGATTATTTGTTAATTTATCAAG
>CAYXQX010000639.1:0-2642 GCA_964467485.1 uncultured Porphyromonadaceae bacterium
CCCACTTCAATTGAAGTATATCCTTTCCCAGGGGTACTGCCAACTCACAATTTTCCAGGTCATTATCCGTAAAACGAAGCTCTATTGTTTTATGAATCTGATCTATACTTTTAATCCCTCCAAAATCACGCAGCAAAACATAGCCCGCATGTGAAGCAAAACCATGATTACAACTGGCAGTAGGTTTTGTATGCTCCCACAGGGTGCCCGTGGTATTTGCCATGGTTAAAAATCCCTTTTCAATTTCCTTAAGAAGCTCCTTCTGCAAATTGTACCTTGAGAGTATTTCCATCCTTAAATAGTTGCCAATAAATGCATTGCAAGGATGAATATTAAATTTCTTTAAAGCCTCCTTGTTTTCAAGACTGATTTCCTCTTTTAAGAACTTGAACAATTCAGGGTTATCTTCCGCATTCGCCACATCGAAATAAAAAGCATAATACTGACAGACTTCTGTTTTATTCTGCGTTTGCAATTCAAGCTTGCCATCTCTTCTGATTGAATTATCGACAAAGAAAATACCGTTCAATGCCTGATCTCTGATGGTCTCTCTGACATTTTCCGCATGAGTAGAATACTCAGGCATATTATATAGTCGACCAACAACTTCCAATGCCTTTGCATAAAGCATGTTGGTGGGATAATTTACATCCTGAACAAATCTGTTGGCAGCCGACCATTCAACAAAAACCCATTTCTCAAGTTTTTCCAGCAGACCGTCTTCATTTTGAAAGCGTTCAAAATAATCCATCAAAGCAATTACCCGCGGTTTCAGGGCTAATAGGGTTTCGTAGTCACCACTCCGTTCTATGAATTCGTCAAGTTGTAACACAAACCACATGGCCCAGTTTGGTATAAAATTACCATTGGTATGATCGGCCGGATAACACATTGGCAGCATTCCTTCAGGAATGTTTTTAAAAGTTTCCGGTAAGAGAAAGTTTTCTATGAAGTTATCTTCAATCAGCGTATTACCTGACATGTAATAGGCTACCCGCGCAGTGAAGTAACTATCGCAAAGCCATCCGGCTCTTTCGCGTGACGGACAGTCCATGAATATGTCCAGGGCATTTTGCTTAAATGTTTCTTTAGCTGCTTCGAATATCTTATTTATGTCCTTATTGTTGGTGTTGAAATAAACCTGAGAAACATCTGAATTGGCATACTGTCGAATACTTACCTCCTTAATCTCACACTCACCTTCTTCAACAATAGCTTTAAGATACATTAGATCATATGGTTCGAAAGATTCCAATGTGTAAATTCCCGGTTCTAACGAGTATTCAACAAATGGATTAACTCCCATACGCTGCGGATCAATATCTCCGTCAATCAGGATTTCGTCGAAAACCAGGGATAGTTTTGTGGCTTTCCTTACTTCTAATTTACAAACTATAAAACCCGTGTATATTTTATCAAATTCATAAATGTTTCCCTCGGTGCTTTTTGAGTAAGTCCTGATTGAATAATCGGGATATTTTACTCCCCTGGGTAGTAAGTTCTTTTTGTCCGTTTCTTCAGCCCTTATTTTTTCAAAATCTCTTCCTTCCGGCTGTTTCCATCTTCCGTGGCTTCTTCTCCCTTTGTGCACTTCAAGGTCCAAACTTGTACTGATCATCCAATCATTATATTCAGGATTCAGCCTGTATTGTTCCATAAAAGTTCTCTGAAAGCTATACTTCTCCACTTCTGCCTTCCTCTGACCGGATGCAATAAGCTTAAAGGTATTGTCTCCATCAGAAGAGAGAGTTGTGGCAAGTACTTCACCATCAACAAGCAACTCGGCCTGAACAAAAGAGGACTGGTTGGGGATATAATAGCTATCTACATTATAGCCTGTAGCAACAATTGACAATACATTATTTCCCTGTTTTAATCTTTTGGAAAGGTCGTACTGGTCAACTCTAAAAAAGCCATGAGCTGCAATGCTTGGACCAAAGCCTATAAACTCCCCGTTGATATAGGCTTTATAGCAAGAAGAAGCAGTAATACTAAAAACAGCATTTTCAAACTCATTTATATCAACTACAGCATGTAATCCTATTGTAAGATTTTTTTCAAGCTGCGCTCCTGCCGCCCAGACAGGTTTGGCCTTTATAAACCAATCGTTGTTCCCTGCAAAACAGGTGCTCGCGAATAGGAGCAGAATACATGTAGGTGTAATAAATTTCATCATTAGTCCTGCTTACCTTATTGTTTCTTAAACTTGATATTTCGATAGGCAACCGGACCGTGATCGCCCTGTAGCATAAGATGCCCTAATGGTTCCTCCTTCTCATCCAACGACGATCTGGTGGGTCCAGTAACTTCTACATTTTCATGTAGAGTTATGCCATTTAGCACCACCTTTTTAAATAGCGCATTGCTGATTTTCTCTCCCCCTGCATCAAATCTCGGAGCCTTAAAATTAATGAACAGGGTTTGCCACTCACCGGGCTCCTTACAGGCATTGACAGGTGGAGGAGTCCCTTCATAGCCCTTCTCCCCCTGTCTATTATCATCCCATCTTTGATAAATACCGCCGCAATCGCCGGAAACCATCTTGTCTCTGCCCCAGCTGTCCAGTACCTGTATCTCATATCTCCCCTGTAAATAGACTCCTGAATTTGAACCCCTGGGTACCATAAATTCCAACTTCAATT
>CAYXQX010000640.1:0-2638 GCA_964467485.1 uncultured Porphyromonadaceae bacterium
AATTTGATATAAAATATTTCTGGAAGGAAGACAAACGATTAACTATTTGGGCCGAGAAGGGAAACATGAAAAACGCGAAGATTGAAGGTTCGGTGATACAAATACAAGCAGATGCTGTAGATGCCAGCAAAAACCAATTGCAGCATATAAATGATAGTCTAAAGCAAGTATATGGATCTTGGGATCAGGATGATAAAAAAGGCAGATTGGCTGTTCGCAAAAAAGGAAAAGAAATAACGCAAGCGATAAAAAATGTTGATATAAATTATGTAAAAAACAATCCTGATGAACTTTTTAGTGCTATTACCCTAAACCAATTAATGAGCTATACCATACCCAAAGATAAAACTCAAGAACTTTATGAAAATTTAAGTCTTGAAATTCAATCGACAAAGTATGGAATGAACGTAAAGAATTTTTTAGACATAAGCCACGATTTGAAAGTTGGAGATCAAGCAATAAACTTTCAACTACCGGATCTTAATGGCAATTTAGTTGGATTAGAAGATTTTAAAGGCAAGTATATTATGCTTGATTTTTGGAGTTCCAATTGTGGAGCGTGTCGAATGGGAAACCCCAATCTCCTTAAAAACTATAAAGCATATCGGGAAAAAGGCTTTGAAATAATAAGTATTTCCTTCGACAAGAATAAAGAAAGTTGGGCCAATGCGGTTGAAAAAGATAGTATGATTTGGACAACTGTGTGTGACTTGAAGGGAACTAATGGTGATGTGATTATGGCCTACAACGCTTACCTCATGCCAACATATTATTTGATTGATCCAAATGGCGTGATAATCTATAAGCATTTGGGACCATTTCAATTTGATGAAATATTTAAGGAGATTTTCCCAAATTAGTACCTATTGCTCCAAACATGGATGAGATTTGTCGGCTTAATATCTAATTATTGAGAGAGATTGAAAATACCTATCTTTCAGGAAGCAATATTGTACATCCCAATAGGTGATAATAAAACGCTCCATAATAACACTATGCATAATCTTATTCTGGATAGGGAATAGTATTTCTTCTACCGTGGTTAAAGGTCTCGATCAGGAAGCTTTACCAAAAAATGCTCAGGATTATTACGAAAAAGGACGTGCCTTGCATGATATAGGTGAATATCTTGAAGCTGAAACTGCATTTTATAAAGCTCTTGAGCTGGCAACAGATTCAGACCAAAAGGAAATCCAGGCTTTATCCCTTCATTACTTAGGAAACATTGAAAGCTGGAAATCTAATTTCCATCAATCCATCCTTAACCATAAGGAAGCCAGATCGTTGTTTTCTGAACTTAGAAATTCAGAATATGTGGCTATTTCAAATAATCAAATTTCTTTTGGATTTAATGCTTTAGGAGAATATGATAGCACTTTGGTATATTATCAAGAAAATATCCAAAACAGAAATAGCATTGACGCAAAATATACTGTTCTGAATAGTTATCAAAACATAGCAAGTTTGTATGCGAGTTTATATAATTACAAACAAGCATACAGCTACCTGCAGCAAGGGATTGAATATGCTGAAGAGGCTGGGAGTAAATTGTCTTTGGCCAAAATATATTTTACAGCGGGACGATTGTTCCTGAATAATCATGTAAACAAAGACATTGCCCTTGAGTATCTCTTACAAGCAGAAAGTCTATTTACAGAATTGGATGCTTCAAATTATCTGTACCTGGTAAAGCTCAGCATTGGAGATGTATACTTTAAAACAGGAAATGATTCCTTAGCAATGTGCTTTTATGAGGATGTTACTACTAAACTACACCCTAGTAGTTACTCTCTAATTTCTATCGCAAATCATAAAATAGGAATGGTTTATGAAAGAAGAAAAGAATACGATTCCGCCCTTCTATTTCTACAAAAAAGCATTGACGGCATGTGTGTTGCATGCCCCGAGATTCAGATTCACGGCACATTGATAGAGGCTGCCCGTCTGTATTTATTATTAGGTAATCCAACTCAAGCATTTGAATACCTCGACAGGGCAAGAAAGATTGCTGTTCAATCAAATTCGAGTTTGGAGATGGTAATATCTTCAGAAGAACTAGCTAAGTATTATCAAACCATTCATAAAAAGGATAGCGCATTATCCGAATTAACTGATGCGCACAATTTGGCCAAAGAATTGGGTCTTCTGCAAAGAATAAAAACAACAGCTGAATCCTTGAGTCAAATCTATTATTCTCTTGAAGCGTTTCAAATCTCTGCAGATTATTTAAAAACATCGAACCAAATGACAGATAGTTTAGCTTCAATCGAAAGATCTAACGAAGTAGCCAAACTGGAAATGAGGTTCGAGATCGAAAAAAGAGAAGAAGAAAGGAAACTTGAAACACAGCTTCTAGAAAGTGAAATTGCCAAGCAAAAGCTAATCAGAAACACCTATTTAGCAGGGGCAATTGTACTAATTATCATTGCTATAGTAATTCTTAGAGCCTATCGAAGAAAAAGAAAGGATAACAGATTATTATCAAAACAAAAGGCTGAAATCCAGAAAATATCTCAACAATTACAAGAAACCGGCAAGCGCAAACTCGATTTTTTTACCAATATTTCACACGAAATCCGTACTCCTCTTACGCTTATTAAATCACCACTGGAAAGAATCATCAATGCAGATAAGAATA
>CAYXQX010000641.1:0-2637 GCA_964467485.1 uncultured Porphyromonadaceae bacterium
TTCTTAAAGCAGAGAGCCCTGACTTATCACCCAGGTCCGGAATTAAAAACTTGTTCTTTACAGGTGAAGATGTATTCGCTCATGGATTAACACCTCTAAATGGTGTAATAACTGCCAGCGTGGTTACAGGCAAAAATCTAATAAAGAAGTATACAAAAAGATAAGGTAATAAACGAACGCCAATATTTTGTACAAGTAATGGCAGGTAAATTGCAAATTTCGAGGTTTGTAGCCCGCTCAAACTTCAACACGGTTTAACAGGAAAGAGTCACACAATCTGCCACTACTCGACCAATTTACCGTTTGGCATAATCAAATACTGTATTAGATGTATTCTTACCACAATAGAATAAAGCAACGAATTAATAGCAATGAGCTAATCAAATATGAATATGTTGATGAATACAACGGGAGTAGCCCATTTAGTCAAATTTTCTTCGGACTAATTATTTAAAGAATTACATTTACGAATTGAATTCTGATAGTAAAAGAATTAGCACTATGAAAAATTACTTATTGAAAAATCTCTCTGCTTTTCTGCTGCTCCTACTCATACCCTTTTTAACGAGTATGGCTCAGGAAGATTTATCCTCAGATTACAACTGTTTTTCTGTTCTTGTGGGCAAAGATGCCTCGGTTGAGGGTACGCTTCTTTTCGGGCATAATGATGATGATGGATTTCAACTAGTTAATTACTATGTTGAACCAAGGAAGAACTACCCCAAAGGAGCTGAACAAACACTTCAGTATGGCGGTACGATACCACAGGTGCCTACTACCAATAAGTTTCTATGGATGGAAGTGCCGGGGATGGAAGTCTCGGATGGCTTTATGAATGAATACGGTGTATGCATCGGCTCCAACTTCTGTGGTTCACGAGAAACCGAGTCAGATACTACCGAGGGAGGAATCCTCTACGACTTGCGCCTCATCATGGCACAGCGAGCAAAGACAGCCAGAGAAGCAGTTAGCATAGCTGGCAGTCTCGTTGAAGAATTTGGCTACAGAGGATCAGGTAGATCTTACTGTATATCTGATCGGGAAGAAGCGTGGGTTTTTGCAGCGGTAAAAGGCAAACGATGGGCTGCAGCAAGGGTACCTGATGATGAAGTTATGGTACTTCCTAATTACTATCCCATTGCTGAAATGGATTTGCAGGATGCCGCTAATTACCTCGGTTCACCCGACCTTATCTCATATGCTCAGGAACGGGGATGGTATGACTCTGGTAAAGATGGGAAATTTAATTTCCGTAAAGCTTATGCATCCAAAGGTGCGCTTACCAACAGAGGCAATACAGGAAGGGCTTGGGCAGCATACAGCTCATTAGAAGAGGATTACCAGAGAAATGATGATTTCCCGTTCTCTTTTAAACCCAAAAATAAAGTAAGCAAGCAAAAACTCATGGAGCTCTTGGCAGGTCATAGTCAGGGAATGCAAGGGATGGATAAAACAGAAAGTTGCACTATCGGGAACCCTTATGAGCTAAACGAGGGAATGATTTGCAATGGCGGAACCATTTATAGTTTCGTGGTCGAATCCCGTCCCTGGATGCCCGTAGAGATTGGCACAGTGATGTGGTTAGCACCCCGGCGATGTGATGTACAAGCATTCATACCATGGTATTGTGGAGTCACCAGTGTTCCTGATAACTACGCAAAGAAGGGATATCTCAATTCCATGCAAGACCACTACAATCCTCCTGTCGACATTCACGAAATGAGCAAAGATCTTGCCTATTGGAACTTTGAAGTTCTCTCTGCTAATATCAATAATGATTTTGTAGAAAAGTTTCCCATAGCTTTTGCCAGTAAAAATAAAATGGAAGCTTCACTCTTAGGGGCACAGGAGAAGTTTGAGCAAAATGCATTAAAGAAATATGAAGCAAACCCGGAGAAGGCGATACAGATGATTACCGATTATTCTAACAAGCATGCCAACAAATCCTATCGGCAAACAGTAGACCTGCTCAGCTCATTGAAAATTCCCTTTCCGAGTGCTGAAACCAAAGCTATTAAGATAAAAGACGAAGTGCCTTCTGAAAAAAAAGGATCTAAATAGAGGTATATATTCACACGAAATTGACTCAGGCATTTCGTGTGATGCTATGCAAATTATTTCTATTGTATAAAGAAGATTAATTGAATGAGACGACTAACGAAAAAATCTACTGTCTTAATTTTATCTTTAATATTGATTCTTGCTGCATGCAATAACTCTGAAATAAATAGCCAAAATCCCGACCTTTTTCTTACTGATTTGAAATGCGAGTACCTTGATAATCCTCTCGGGCTCGATACTCCTTCTCCACGCTTGAGCTGGAAAATTAAGGCACCGGGTATTCGTGGAGAAAAGCAGACTGCTTTCAGAATAATTGTAGCCTCATCGTCGGATAAGCTAAAGGCTGGGAAATCTGATCTCTGGGATACAGGCAAGATGCAATCGGATCAATCTACTCAAGTCGCTTATGAAGGTAAAACTCTTCAGTCGGGAATGGAGTGCTTCTGGAAAGTGATGGTATGGAACCAGGAAGGTAAATCCTCAGAGTGGAGCGAATCAGCCAGGTGGTTGATGGGGCTTCTTGAACCTGAGGACTGGAGTGCATTATGGATTGGATCACCTGAACCCTCTACTTCA
>CAYXQX010000642.1:0-2636 GCA_964467485.1 uncultured Porphyromonadaceae bacterium
CCGATTAAAAGAAGCCGCATATCAGCCCCTAATTCATCCTGATATAAAAGAGTATCTCCTACCTTGAGACCAAGTCCCCACTGAATAACAGTTTGATCGGCAATGGCAGGGATAAGACCATTTCCATAATCCTGTGCTAATGATTTCCAGGGATCGGAAAGATCCAACTCCTCTGTATGAGTAACAAAATTAAACCTACCCTCCAGCTTCTCCGGCTTAACACCAAGTATAGCCGGTTGCCTGATCTTATTAAGATTCAAACAACTGGCATCATCGCCATTCATCCTCCTGAAATGCACAAAATCATAGCTACCCTCAATACCGTAATTGAAACGTACTTCTTCATTATTGAGATTATGAAGAACAGGCACAGTAGTCTCTACAATGTATTGGAATCCTCCGGTACCGCTAGCTTTATCCCCCGAATTTGCATAGGGATCCTTTTGATTAGCTCCCGTTGTTACAACAAGAAAAACGCCAAGAGCAAACATTACAATGATGGATAAACTCCTGGTTTTATTACTTAGCGCATTCCGTATGCTTAGCGCAAAAACCCCGAATTTACCTTCATCCCTCTTCTTCTTAACGCTCAGAATACCATCAGCAAACAAAAGAAAGGAAATCAAGAGCAAACCCCCTGCCACGAAAAACATTCCCGGATCATCGGCCTGATTTCGTGTCATTTGAAAAATTACAATTCCAAATCCTGATATAAGGCTTATCCACTTAACTGCCTGTTTAATCGATATAAGCACTTTGGGCATTATAAAACCAGCCCTGCTGTGAAGCTCAATCAGCTTTCTTTTCAGAAATCTATTCAAACTCAAATACATACTAATTAATACAATGAGTAAGCTGATAAACACTCCTATAAAAAGAGTAAGCGGATTGAAATATAAATCCAGAGCATCAGTCCTAACAATATCGCTCCAAACACCGTTTAGTGCCGAAAAAATCAACCTGTTGTAAAGCACAGTGAGGATAAGTCCGATTATCAAACCTGCGATACTTGCCATAAATCCTTCAAAAAAGATGATCCTACGAATTCGATTTTTAGAAAAACCAAGAATAGCAAAGGTGCCCAGCTGCTGGCTCCTGCTTTCAACCCCTAAAAGAAATAGAACTATAGTAAGAATAATACCGGCCAGAAGTAAAAAGAAACTTAATCCAAGAAAAAGCTGTCCAAAATCGGTGCCCCCCCTGGCCGCACTCAAACCATCAAATTTTGATGCTGAAATCTGGAACCCTAACTCCTTGGGAGATAATTTATGCAAAAGGTTTGTCGCAATATCTCCCCCATCCTCTGCCCCTCCTGGATAACGTATAGCCGTATTCTCACCAAAACGATTAGCCCACAATAAGCGTGAAGTGTGAATTGAAACAAACGCCTTAGGACTTCCCTTGTATGTATCCCAGTAATCCTCGTCCTTATCCCTGATCCTCTCCAAATCAATCGGTATACCGGCCTCCCAATCACTACAGCTACCGGCATCCGACAATCCAGGCAGGTAGGGCATCAGACTGGAATCAGCCAATGGGCTATCCATATCATAAACCCCGGCAATAATAAAAGCTTTGGTTTTTTCTTCCAACTCCCTCAGTGGACCGACAATAAAATACTCGAGACTTAAACTGTCGCCGGGCTTAACACCCAAATCCTTAGCCAGCCAGGAATTAATCAATATGTGGCCGTCATCCAATTGTCCGCTATCAGATGAGCTTACAAAAGAATATGGGGAAGACTTATCTCCTGATATAAATGAATTAACAAAATAAGTAAAAATGGTCTCCGGATTTTTTTGATCTATTAATGCAGCACTTTCAATTTGCCCTTCCATAAACACCCGCTCCGAACTCAATTCCCATTTTTCCTGATGTGGCAAATAATGAAGATTGAGTCCGTAATCATCCAGTTTGAATAATTCCCCAGCAAATGAATTGACGTCAATTACTTCCTGATAATCACTATTATCCATCAGGATAAGATTTGCTCTCCCCTGCAAATCCATAATGTTATTCAGATAGTCGAGGTTGAAAAAAGCATTCATTGGAGAGGTTTGGGAATTACTAAGATCAAATCGACCCAGAGCACCTTCATCGGCAATAGCTTTTACCTTAACCCTCACAGCTAACGAGGTCTCTTCATCAGAAACAAAAGGTGCATTGAGAGGGATCAAACTGGCTTTTTGGATTCGGAAAAGAAGCTGATCACCAACATTAACATCAAGCTTGTGTGCCAGGTTTTCACTTAAAATAACCTCGCCTCTTTCTAACAAGCCATAGAAATTATCCCGACTGGCAAAATGATCAAATGCCCGATTCACCCCAAATATCTGTACTCCGGGAACCCTCTGTTTACCACCGTCTGCAACGGCTATTCCTCTAAGCATAAGTATAGATGCCGTAGGAACACCATGCTCAAGCTCAATTCGCTCAGACAGATCACTGGTAAAAAATCTATCCCCAGCCGTAAAACTATGAGTGCTTCTACCCAATCTTAAATCAACCTGGTTTTCCAGACTGGATTGCACAGAATCACCAACCACCAATGAACCACCAATAACGGCTGTGCTGATAGCCACTCCAAGAGCTAGTGCCACAATTTTCTTCCAGTAGAAAAGAAAAGTTTTTATTAT
>CAYXQX010000643.1:0-2633 GCA_964467485.1 uncultured Porphyromonadaceae bacterium
TGGATAATCCAATAATAGCATTATACTATGCAAAAAAATAAATAGAAGAATTCGGAAATACTGCTTTCTCTATTTTTAGCCTTCATATTTTTACTAAATATTAGGCTTGAGTTACAAATTTTAAATAAGGACCCATATTACAAAGTATCGAGAATAGTGGGAAAAAACTATGTTGTGGATAAAATGCATGTATAAAGAGAAAAATAATTTAAACATCCTGATTAACAAAACAATAAGACATGGCAAAAAAGGAAATTCATGAGATTATAGTTCCATTAAGCAATTTTAAAAATCAGTTTTTAACATCAACTTCATCAATCTAGAAAATTTGCTACTTTTAGCTAAGCTTTTTAGAAAATGATATTCAAACACTTCATTACACATCAATTTAAAGAATCTCTTCGGTCAACTATTTGGCAAAAACAGCTGATTCTCAACATCATCATAGGATTCTTTCTGGTACTAATGTTAGCTTATCTGGTCTTCCTGGGGCTATTTATAGATAAAATATTTGAGGAATTATTTCCTGATAAAGATCCCATCAGAGTCTTTAACTCTGGGATACTATACTATATTGGGATAGAATTTCTTATCAGGTTTTTCATGCAATCCCTGCCGGTCCTAAATATTGAAAGCTACCTGCAATTACCTATAAAAAGGTCGTCAATTGTACATTATGTGGCTGGTAAATCTGTATTTGCTATTGGCAATTACCTATCCTGGTTGGTATTTATACCATTCGCCCTGAAAGTAATTTCTCCTGAATATGGAATTGGCCCTGCCATAATATGGATTATCGGTATGATCCTCCTGGTTTACTCCAATAATTTCCTGGCTACATACTTCAAGCGTCAATTAGTTCACAAACCACAAATAATTGGCCTGTTCGCCCTCGGTTTGGGAGGCATATTCCTGCTTGAAAAGTTTGATGTCTTTTCCCTTAGTAATGCTTCTGCATCATTTTTCGGCGGATTGATAGAATCACCTCAATCAGCCTTTATCCTGATGTTGATTTTAGTCCTATGCTATTGGCTAAACTATAACTTTCTAAAATCAAGATTATATCCTGATGAAGTAATACACAAAAAAAGGAGCAGAAAAGATCAACTAGGTCAGATTGGATATCTCAAAAAAATAGGTTTAACAGGTGAACTTATATCCCTTGAACTAAGGCTTTTATGGAGACATAAACGTACAAAGGCAACATTCATGATGGCGCCATTGTTTCTCCTTTATGGTTTGATTTTTTATCAGGACTTGGAATCCATGAACAGCGGTATCCTGATTTTTGTCGGCATTTTCATGACTGGCGGTATAATGCTCAATTATACAAATTACTGTTTTGGATTTGAGAGTAACTATTTCGATGCTATCCTTGTTAACTACACAGATTTCAAACAATATTTAAGAGTAAAGTATTACGTAGCAGTTTCGATTGCAAGCATTTGCTACCTCTTAACTATACCATACTTTCTAATAGACCCATATCTCCTTCTCATCAACACTGTTACCTTCCTTTACAATATTGGATTTTTATCCTTTGCACTCTTATATACCGGAACCTATTCAACAAAAAGATTGGATCTAAGTAAGAGCGCAAGCTTTAACTATCAGGGTATGAGCGCCTCTAACTGGCTTTCAATGCTACCAGCCTTTCTTCTACCCATCCTGATTTTCATACCGTTTAAATATTTCGACAACCCCCTCCTTGGTCATATTGTGATAGGTGCTCTAGGAATGACTGGGATATTATTAAGTAAAACCTTACTCGGAATTCTGACAAAACAATTCCTCAAACGACGTCACATTATGGCAAAAGGATTTAGAGCATCCTAAACTATTAAATATCAGCAAAATAATGATAAAAGCAACGAATCTCAGCAAAGTATATGGTGGTACCACTGTACTGGCTATCGCTAATCTTGAAATAAAAATAAATGAAAGTTTTGGCCTCATTGGAAATAACGGAGCCGGTAAAACCACCTTCTTCAGATTAATACTCGACCTTATTCGAGCAGATTCCGGAAAGATAGAATCGAAAGGAATCGATGTGAAAAGTTCAACTTCATGGAAAGCATACACAGGTTCATACCTCGATGAACGATTCCTAATTAGCTTTCTTTCCCCTGAAGAATACTTTAGCTTCCTTGCTGAAGTTAATGGGATGTCACAGGGCGACCTAAATAAGTTCTATGAGGAGTTCTCTGATTTCTTCGCTGGTGAAATTCTTGAAAAAAAGAAATACATCAGGGAATATTCACAGGGAAACAAGCAAAAAATAGGTATCGCTAGTGCTCTGATGAAAAAACCGGAATTACTGGTGCTTGATGAACCATTTAATGGCCTTGATCCATCCACACAACTACGACTAATAAAAATTCTGAATCAGCTTAAATCAGAGACTAATACAACCATGCTCGTATCCAGTCACGACCTGAATCACATCACAGAAGTATGCGACAGGATTGTTCTTCTCGAAGAGGGGAATGTTAAATACGACATGGAAAAAACAGAAAACACACTCAAAGAACTGGAAACATATTTCAGTGCCTGAGCATTTAAGGACGCATATTTGCGTCCCTACATTATAATACATAAATGACTCATTTGAAATATACATTTGTATAATGCAT
>CAYXQX010000644.1:0-2629 GCA_964467485.1 uncultured Porphyromonadaceae bacterium
GATTACTATTTTTGGAGTAACAAACTGGAAATGTTTGGCAGATTGGACCGCTTCTACTCCCTTATAAATCAGAGGTTTATTTGTATTCATAGATTTTTCAGCTAAAGTTCACCAATCCTGGTCATTATCTTCATATCCCAACCTGGATAATAGATCACCTGCGACTGCTTTAAATCGTCGTTTATTATCTTCTGTAAAATGATTTTTCCAATCGCCAGGCTGGCCTTTGCGAAAAGTACCTGAATTTTTTGGTTTGACAGCATCACTTAATACCTCAATTGCCTCCTGCCTGGAAACTGAGAGGGAGACTCCAAAACTATCGATGTAATCCAGAAATTTTCCCAATGTGTTTTCCTGATCGAGAATAAGATCCTCAAATTTCAAGCAAAGGACATCATCCCTTTCAAACCAGCCCAGATAATCCTCATATCTCTCCCTTACATTAACCATAAGTAAATCAGGGAGATCACTTCCTTCTATCACTACATTTAAACGTTCTTCCATAGTTGATAATACTTGATCGAAATATTCGTGCATGTGATGATCAAGCTGCATATCTTTAGCATAAAAAACCAAGGAGACCAATTGATCCCGGGGATCTCGATAGACAAAAATCGATGCCCTGCCAGAAGCTGTGATGGCAGAAAGATAAGGCTCTTTCGGGTGTAAATATCCGTACCGGATCTCTCCAGAACGCATTCCGTATATCTCTTCAAGAATGGTTGCTTCATTCTGTTTGGTATTATCCTCAAATCGATTTACCGGTGGAAAGCCGGGTTTAACAAATGGGCCAATCTTGGTTAACCCGTATAAGATTTGGATTATCAGATGAGAACCCGCTTTAGGAATTGCAAATCCAAGCACAGGAGGAGCTTGTGCCAGGGCATCCTTGCCCCAGCGCCGGGCTGCTTGAAGCCTCCGAAATTTCAACCTCAACATCTTGAGCTTGCGCTTGATCTGATAATAGACCTTCATAATACGTCGGTCTCCAAAATTACTTATATCTCTGGTTAATTCTTCTTAATCCTGCCCCGAAACGGTAATGTATCCGCCCGACGTAATTTATCAATGCTGGATTTTTCGCTTTCATAAACAGTTTTGATTCCATCACCCAGAGCTTCCTCAACCACGCGGATATATTTCACCAGGCGTCTTAGTCCTGCCGGTTCAACTGAGGCAGCCTGATCAGAACCCCACATCGCCCTATCGAGGGTTATATGGCGTTCAATCAACGAGGCACCTAGGGTCACAGCGGCAATGGTCGTAGGCAGTCCTACTTCATGCCCGGAATATCCAACAGGACAGGGATATTTATCCCGCAAGGTTTCAATCATTCTCAAATTCAGTTCCCCAGGAGGACATGGGTAAGAGCTCGTGCAGTGGGCCAGGATTAAATCATCCGTGCCAACTATATCGACAGCAGATTCGATCTGTTCCATTTCGGACATACCAGTCGAGAGAATGATAGGCCTGCCCTGATCACGCATCTTCTTTAATAAATCTGCGTCTGTAAGTGAGGCTGAAGCTACCTTATGAGCAGTAGGATTAAATTTTTCAAGGAAATCTACAGATGGTTCGTCCCAGGCGGAGGCTTGCCAATCAATTTTATTTTTGGCACAATAGTCAACAATTTCGCTAAACTGATCATGATCGAATTCAACTTTTTCTCGATATTCCATATAGCTGATATATCCCCAGGGGGTATGACGCATTTTATCCCGCTGGTCCCCAGGCACACATAATTCTGGTGTTCGCTTTTGGAATTTCACTGCATCACAACCAGCTTCCACTGAGGCATCGATCAATTGTTTGGCTATATCCAGATCACCATTATGGTTAATTCCAATCTCTGCAATAATATAAACTGGATGTCCGTCTCCTACCGGGTGGTTTCCCAGCATTACTTCTCTGGTCATACTCACTCCTTAACTCGCTCTTCAGCCTGTTTCTTTTCATTAATAATCAAATCACATAATTCCCTGACTGCCTTCGCTTACAAGCAAGTTTACTAATTCTCCCCCATAGGGTTCGATAATCGTTCCATTTTTATTCATAGTGCTGTTTTTCTCCTGATACTTTCCTGTTTTCATTCCCCAAAATTAAAAATGATTAATATTTTTGAAAAAATCGGGTGCATATGATACCACACTGATTTGTAGGACTTTTTCATTTTTTTCTCTTGAAAATTCCCTCTTTCCGATGATCAAAACCGTCAATAAACCTCCTGGTCAACCAGATCCCAGAGTATTTCTGGAGAGTCTTTGAGAACAAGATAATTCATTCCGTTCACACTAATAGTTGTATAGTATTCAGCGAGGATCGGTTCTGCTTCTTCCCGATTCTCCCAAATCCCCAGGATCATATCCGGTTTTAATTGTCCAAAAGTATATTCATAATCCCATTTCATATGCCCTGGACGAATATTCACTAAACCACCAGAGGGTATATGGTTTGGTAAATGGGCAATGTAGGAGTCGATCTTTCCCAAAACATCATATGAATGCCGCTCAGTAAAATATGGAATCGATCCTGCTCCTGTGACAGCAATTACAGCCTCATTTGTAGTGATTGATTTCACCGCCTGAACGATCTCCAAATTCCATTTGTTTCCTTCGATAAAATGGGGTTC
>CAYXQX010000645.1:0-2629 GCA_964467485.1 uncultured Porphyromonadaceae bacterium
TTGGATATAAGAGATATTTATGAAAAAAGGAACACTGGTTTATATAAGGGCAGTGATATTAATTGTTGTGGGGGTAATCTCAATCCTTGTTTTTTATCAGCGCTTGGATAATTTGGAAATTCCGTTCGAAGAGCTAACGGAAGCAATCAAATTGGCCCTTCTACTCTCGATCAGCTTGATAGGTTTATTTACACTGATCGTTGTATTGTATTTAACTTTGCTGCTATTAAAAAATGAATGGGTACTATTTCTAAAAGCTAAGTTTAATCTTTACATTGAGCGTCCCAAGCCGAGAATTATTTTTGTGGTTTTACTACTGATGGTGATCATTATTTCCACCCAATTTCTCCTCCAGGGTGGTGACAGTGACAAAATATTCGCGGTAATTTTTATTTGGGTTTTTCTAACATCTTTTATTAGCCTTGGTTTTTTATTTGCAAAGAAAGACAACTTTCTAGAGTATGTAAAACCAGATCTCCTTATACCAGTCTTGCTGGCAGTCGCTATAATGGCGCTGCTCGTTATATTGAATAGTTCGAAATATGGTTTTAATAAAACATATCAACCAAGTAATGAAGGTGTTTTCCGTCTGACAGGTTTTCCCATCCTTGATTATCAGGTTCTTATCTCCTGGATAGTGGTAGTTGGGGGAGTAATTATCATTCATTGGATGGTTAATCGATGGGGGAAAGGAAAGAAAATATCGGGTAGACTGGTAGATCTGATTATTATGATCAGTCTCTTTGTGATTACTTTTTTAATATCCAATTCAACCTCGGTTGTGCCTAATGCCTTCATTGATCAACCTCGACCACCCAACTATACAATTTCTCCCAACCTGGATGCCGAGATCTATGAGCGGACAGCTCAGAGTTTGTTAGCAACAGGAAAGATGCAGACCTATATTGGGGGTGGGTATAATCTAGTCGTTGCCAGAAGACCGCTTTTCGGGCTTTATCTCGCTGTGCTTCATCAAATTGCGGGTCTTGGGTATGAAGAGATCCTTCCCCTTCAATTGCTGCTTTTTTCCTTGGTTCCGGTATTGATATATCTTTTTACAAAAACCTTGCATAATCGAATATCTGCGGTTTTAGCGGCCGTATTAATGATAATTCGGCATCAAAATGGACTCTTGTTAGCCCATAATGTTTGGGGTGGGACAAATTTACAGATGCTGATGTCTGATTTCCTGGCAATGATGATTGTGATCCTGTTCTTGTTCATGAGTATTATCTGGATTAAAAATTTCTCCGAGAATTCACTTTACCCGATCATCCTCGGGGGTGTTTTGGGATTGGGTATTTTAATCCGACAGGAATTATTGATCTTAATTCCAATCGTTAGTATTGTTGCTCTTTTTGGTAGAAAATTTGATTTCAAGATTGTTTTTAAGCAATTCCTTCTACTTTTTATCGGTTTGGTGGTAGTCGTTACTCCTTGGATTTGCCGAAACTGGCTCCAGTCTGGAAAGATATATTTGGATAAACCGGGTAATCAGATTGAAAGTATAATCTGGACTTTCAAAGGTGGTGATAAGGACTCGGATGTAATAATACGGGAAAATCCGGTTGACATGGATGAGATAAGTGTCGTGCCAATAGATTCTTCTTTTCAGGAGGAAAATGATGTTCAATTATCGCGAATTGAATTGGTCGGTAATCACTATGCCAATGCTATTCAACAATTTTTCTTGTATCTTCCAAGTAATCCTCTGGGATTAAATGCTGATTATATCCGGCAGATGGTATACGGTAAGATAACAGAATATTATGGCGGTGTTCTTTATTCACCCTATAAATATGCCAAAAGCTTGCCTTACTGGTGGTATGACCAATGGGATGGCAAGATTGATGGTAAATCCTGGATTTATCTCACTGGCGTGGTTGGTTTGATCTCACTTGGTATCTACCAGGTTTGGAAGAAAGAGCGCTGGATTACATTTGTTCCTGTCCTGGCCGTATTTGGCATGGTCTCTATTTATGCGTTCAGCCTTATTTCAGGTGGGAGGTTGCAGCAATCTGTAGATTGGCTTTCAGCCATGTTTATGAGCATAGGCCTGGTTGAACTCTCAAGGAGATTCCTGGATTATTGGCGAAACAAAGACAACCGAACCGATCTGTTGTCAGGAACAGATATTCTTGAGAACATTCATGGTTCAACTCTGAGCAATAGAATGATTACGCTCATTTTCCTGGGTATCGTTTTGCTCGGCGCTTCACCGGTGATCGCCGAAATTCTAATACCAAACCACTATCCGGAAAGTGAATTGGAACACCAATTGTCATCCCTGTTGGGGGATGACAATTCAACCCTAGACCAGGAAGATCGAGAATTGCTCCGTAACTTTACGGACCAAGGTGGGGAAGTGATCTACGGAAGGGCTTTGTATCCCCGTTATTTTCCCCCGGACGCAGAATTGATGACAGGTAATCTCAGATTATTTACATCCAGTACAACATTTACAATTGCTGGTACTGAATTGAATTTTGTGATCTTGCCGAGAGTAGAGCCCCCAAGATCATTTCCTCATGGAGTGGATGTGCTTGTTTTTGGTTGTAGAGAAGTCTCATTCCAGTCTGATCCTGATAAACTTAAGGTTTGCCTGGGTTGTTACGCAGAGGGGTTTGAT
>CAYXQX010000646.1:0-2609 GCA_964467485.1 uncultured Porphyromonadaceae bacterium
GGAAAAAGGCATATTTATCTAGCCCACTGAATTCATCCGAAGCTGTTAAATTCCCTCCAGGTAATGCGGAGAAACCACTTGAATTATCCCCATTGCCCGAATTATACCATCCCGATTGGGATTTCATTTTATTGCCTTCATCCTCCCCCAAGAACCTTCCTAAAAAAATAATATATTCATAATTACCAGGCAGATACCACCCAGGGGGGCAAGAGATTTTTGCAGCTTCCCAATTATAAAGGGCCCCGTATTTCGAGAAATTATTAGAGCTTTTGGCCCGAGTAGTATCATTTCCATCGTACCCGTATACATAAAAATGCGGATCAGATTCTGACATTGAAGATGGAGGACTAACCTCAGGAAGAAAGGCGAGGTTTTCAGTCATCCATACCAGGTCTCCAATCTTCCTGTATGAATAAACCTGATTATCCCGTGGATCAGTGAATTCACCAACCAGCATTTCCTTCTCAACAAACAGATTCACTTCCTGCTCTATCTCACTGAAGTCAACATACTTATGAAGATCATCAAATCGCTCACTCTCACTTGCTTCAACCCTAACCAAAAGGGTATGCCAACCATGTGGTATATAAGATATTCTGTATAAGCCATTTTCATCAGTAACATCACTGAGCCCACTTTGTAATCCATCCGGATTTAGTAAAATCACTTCGGCAAATTCGATAGCTTTGCTGTATTGATCACGTACAATACCAAATATTTTTGAAGAGTTAACAATTGAAAGCATCTCAAAAGAAATTTTCCGTACATCATTATCGGGAATATCAATTGCCATCCTCTTCGTCCCAAAATCCATTTTACTACCTAACAAAGAATCTTTACCCGCAATCAGCCCATTGATAAGGAAATATCCATTCTGATCAGAAACAGCTTCCATATCAGCAATACTGATCTTCACATCAGGAATCGGAAATTTTGTGTTTTGAAAATATACATGACCGGCAATACTTCCTACCAGAGGCTCTGCTAAACTAATTACAGTATCACGCTCAACTTCATATTCCCCATCTGACACGGTCACTGTAATAGTTACTGATTGCCCTTCTCCATCGCGTGGAGCTTTCCACGTAACTTCAGCCAAATCAGTTGATGTAAGAAATTCACCATGACTGGATTCCCAAAAATAATCAAGATGATCCCCATCTTCATCATAAGCTTCAATCTTCAGTTGAATAACTGCACCGGCACTGATTTGTTCAGGCTCATAACTAATCTGACTAGCAAGCGGTTCATGGTTCCTTTCGCAGGAAAAGACCAGTAATAAAAAAGCTAATAATCCTATAAACTGTTTCACTGAAATACGGTTTTTATTGTGGTTTTCTCATGATCAAGTACTGTAAACTTGTCAAATGCATGCTTCATTCCAAACTGACCGCCTGGGAATCCTCCGTTAAGACAGGTATCGCCTGCACATGAACATGTAATCACTGCATCAAAATAATATGAGCCAACAGGCAGAAGAATTTCATAAACCTCCTTGTAGTCAGATACATTCTCTTTATGAAAGTATACTTCTCTATATAAGTCCTCAACATCGTAGGAAAGGTTTAACGAGATACGATGCACATCCCTCTCCGGAATATTATATTCAGGCATCACAAAATGAAAGTCCAGGATTCCAAATCCGGGCGGGAATTCGGGATTGGTTGTATCATTAATATCTGATGGGTCATTACAGGCCATCAGCATTGTTAACATCAAAATCAGTATTTTTCCGAATATTCTCATTCTTTAATAGTCCTCATCATGTTTTAAAAAACCCAGGTGTCCTGTTGAATCACTTGTTGCCAAATAATCAATAGTGAAATCTGAAAATCGATTATTATATGAACCGGATGATGAAAAAGAGCTAAAAACCCCAATCGCACCATCAATATTTGAGAAATCATTCAAACCGAAAAAGGAGTGATAGTAATCATCATTGAACTTACTGGCAAGTGACAGCTCTTCCCCTCCCGCAAAAACCCTTACATCAAAAGCTATCATTTTCCTCATTGAGCCTGCTGGAGGAGAAGTAAGTTTATCCAATATTTTTTTGTAAAAGGAAGCTGGATTGATATACTGGGATATTATAGGAGATTCGTCATTCACAAATAATAATGGCCATGATAGTTCAAGAGAATTTGTAGTATGGAAAATTGAGTCCCCTTCGAAATAATTTAGATTAAGCGAAACCTGATAAACAGAATATTTGGCACTTGAAGCCCATCTTAATATATAACCCTGCCCCGGTAGTATAGTAGTCTCCCTCCCGGGGAAGGGGCTTGGGTCTAATATTTCAACCGGATTAATCATACTAGTGCTTCCATTAAGAATTTTTGGCAGATCAGGAAAGTTGATATACAAATTATAAGTTGCCTCCGGCTTCAGCCTGCAATTGACAGAAAATACAAGCAAACCATCTACCGGAAATAATCCACTATCTCTTGAATTAAGCAGGGAAGGTTCGAAATATCTGATCTCACCCAACCTGTCATTACTGTTCTCTTCGATATAGGCATAAAACTCATCTTTTAAAAGAAGACTATCCGGATTGATGTTATGATCACCCGGGTTATTCCTGATGACAAATGACCTGCTAACTCTCA
>CAYXQX010000647.1:0-2607 GCA_964467485.1 uncultured Porphyromonadaceae bacterium
CATACTAGTTATTTTTTAGGGTGGAAATTTAATGAAGGACTTATAATAACCGGGCCAAGCAATCCAGAAGATAATGGCTCCCAGCTTTCATCTTTTTCAGTCCAGTTAAACAGGCACCTTCCAAACAAGAAATTCTGCCATTCAATACCTTGGACCTCTAATCCTGCTACTCTGTTTACTGCAAGGTTTGTAACTTCAACTTCAATAGTGTTTACTTTATCATTTATGATTTTGTCTGTGACAATTTGAAAGGGATATTGAAGTAGTGTGTCAATCATTTCCCCGTTTATTCTTAATCGTGCATGATTCTTAACTTCCCCGAGGTCAATGCGCCATTTTTCTATATCACGTAATTCTTTCGGTACAGTAAATGACGATCTGTAAATGGCTGTTCCTGAAAAATACCTATATGAGAAATGGCTATTGTTGAATAAGGTCCAGCTTTCTAAGCGCTCAACTTCCCTTTCATCGGGTAATACATCACCCCCATCAATAAACTGAACATTCCATTTGTTGCTGACAGTAAACCCATTATCTCCGCTTGTTTCGTATATCCACTTATTGCCTTTTACTTTCTTATTTGTTACTTTAAGTATATAAGACTGATTTGGGGCAAAACTCAGGAAGACCTCCTCTTTATTATTACTGCTTTTCCTGCTTTGCGCTACTCCGGCATTGACGTTCATGGGATCTAAAATCACCACCGATTTTCCCGATACACTTAATTCAAACCAACCCTCTTTTTTCTTTCTTTCGGGATTTGAAATAAAATAAAGCCAATCATCACCAACCTTTTTTCGTATAAACGGAAGATTTCTTTCAAGCAATTCCTCTTTTTTTATACCTAGTGCTGTAAGATTATCAAAGCTATTAATTATCATTATCCGGCCTTTGCCAATCTTGTATTCCCTTAACCTGGCATTTGAAGTTTTTTGAGAAAATATCTTATTTTTCAATTCATTAAGTTGCTCTCTCCGTTTATCAAAAGATTTCAATCCGGGCACATCATCAGGTATTTTCTCCCAAAATATAATATCTGCACCTGCCTCCGCAAGACCGTATAATTTTTCAATAGTTTCAAGAGGAATGTATTTGCAATTTGCTACTAAAACAGTTTTATAACGATGTGCAGGGCCTGCCACTTCGCCATCAACAACATTAATTTGTTCCATTAAAAGTCTATCACTTATAAAATCATAAGAGAAACCTGAATTCCATAGCTCTGATGCAATGGGGAGCAAGCTAAAATCGAAGTATTTTTGCGGCAAATTGCCCAATTTATCATCAGTTGCCCAAAAATCAAAATAAGGTAGGTATAGTAAAAAATCAGAGTCAAAACTTCCCTCTTGCAAAAACGACTGGCATCGGGCCACGTAATTGTTAAACTTGTTAATATTGCGCCATAAAGTATTGGATTTAGAAAAATGGGTAGCTGCAAAAAACAACCATCCGGGATAAGGCTCATCATGCGGAGAATAAGCCATACCATGGTAAAACATTTGATTTATCCCTCCAACAAAACAGTAATCAGCATTACGCTTTAGCATTTCAAAGTCAACTTCTAAATGTGGCCCATAACAAGTAAATACCTCTGCACTAAATAAGTGTTTTCCGGTAAGTGTGCCTGCTGAAAGCGGAATCTTTGTTCGGGGAAGAAAATGGTCAAGTTTGTATTGAAAATCTCTGGTAAACAAATGTGCTTCGGAGCCACCTACATCGGCCTCAGGAATATCTGATAAAATATGTATACTTAACTCATCGCCAGGAGTAGAGCTAACCTGGTTCCTTAATTTCAAGTTATTGGCCTTTGTCCATTCAGCAAGAGGTACTGCATAATTCTCAAGGAGCATTTCAGCTACTACATCTCGATAATCCATAAATATCCGACTAATAGTATCACTATTGCCTGCACCTGAAATCTCCGGTAAATATTTTTCCAGACGGTAATGCTTTTGTTTATAAAATTCATCGAAAAGTTTATCTGTCCAATTTATATCTACCTCTCACGAATCATTAACAATTCCCCGCACAAGATTCTCCTTAAAAAGCTCACCCAACTTTTGAGAATATTGACTTAAATGAAGCTCAATTGCTCGATTATCAAGATAATCCATAGTGTAACCATCTTCTACCGGAACAGGAAAACGCATTTTTTGAATACCCTCATCTAGTGAAGCCATATACAATTCCCAATTACCTTTAGAACTTATCTTGGAAAATTGTCCATTCCTTATGTCATTTAAATCCAAAACAATACGTTTGTTGTTTTCATCAACAGCAAGGAAGCTTAGAATTTTTTCTGATGAATCGATTGCATGGTTAATACTGTCAGTGGTTTTGGGTAACTGTTCTATATCCAGGAAGGAGGCACTTAATTCTTTTGTTATCCATTTACCTCCGATATTCCATCCTGATGATAATACCAGGTCTCCAATAAGTCCTTTTTCTTTAAGATCTTCCAGGGTGAATCTCATCAGTTCTACCCACTCATCAGAAAGATAGGGGACTTTAGGTTTATCTGTATTGTATATATCCAGTAGGTTAAATAATTCTACTCCACCAAATCCTGCATCATAAATATCCTGGTTGTTCTTTGAAAGATTTTCT
>CAYXQX010000648.1:0-2604 GCA_964467485.1 uncultured Porphyromonadaceae bacterium
TATCACCATTACTGATTTTTCAAAACTGGAAAAGATAAGCCGGTTTGGGTAATTGCCAAACAGCTTATTCACTTAGTTGAAGTTCAACTATATACCTGGTTCAAAACCCTTTTTACCTCATCCAAGCTAAGGTAATTATTAATGCTATACCCCCCAGTCTTATCCAAAAGAGTAAAATTTATTAAGCTATTGTCATTTTTCTTATCTGACAGCATAAACTCCAGCAGCTGGGGAATATCTGCATTAGTGAAAGGTATACTTCCGTAGATTGAATTTAAAAATTTCCTGATATAAATTGCCTGTTTTTCATCAAGGCCGGCATACTTTTCCGAGAGGATCGATTCAATTATCATCCCGTATGCAACGGCATATCCATGATGAAGATGGTCCATCTTTTTCAAAGACAAACTTTCCAAAGAATGAGCAATGGTGTGGCCAAAATTTAGTGATCTCCTTTCATTAGCCTCCTCCGGGTCAATTTCGACAATAGAGTTTTTTATCCCAACAGATCTCCAAATCAAAGGAATCAGACAATCAAGGTTTCTGGTATTCAGATCGTAATTAATCAAATCCGACCACAAATCCTCATCCATGATCAGAGCAGTCTTAAGCATTTCGGCGTAACCCGACAAGAAATTTTCCTGATCCAAAGTAAATAGAAAGGGAGCATGAATCAGCACATTATTCGGCTGCCGGATTACACCAATCTCATTTTTCAGACCATGGTAATTAAACCCTGTCTTCCCACCCACACTGGCATCAACCATAGCTAATAATGTGGTTGGAACATTTATGAAGGACATCCCTCTCTTGAATGTGCAAGCTGCAAAGCCGCCAAGATCGGTAAGCATTCCGCCGCCTATGGTTATAAGGCAGGAATTTCTGCCGGCACCATTTTCTTCAAAGTAGTCCCAAACCTTCATCAGCTGATCAATACTCTTATTCTCCTCCCCGGGTTTCAGAACGAGAATATCAGGATAGCTTAAGCCCTCAAGATCTTTAATTAAAGGTTTACAAAGGCGATTGGTGTTTTCTTCAAAAAGATAAAAAACCTTATCGGGATTTAGCTCTGAGACGGCTTCCTGCAAGTCTTTGCTAATATTTTGGGACAGTCCGACTCCTTTGATAATATTGGGATTTTGATTCAAAAGACAATAAGCTTGTTACCAGCGCAAAGATAATTAAATAATCCCTTAAATTTGTGGCCTAACTTTTTGTAATGATCGGATTCAATAACACTAAAATTGCGTTTGCATATAAAAGTAACAAAGAGCTTCAGAGAGCCTACTTTCTTTTCAAACTTGTTGCTTCTCCCTTTATGGTAAAATTCGGAAAAGTCATCACCAGTATTATGCTGGGATTAAGATTTCCGATAAGCTGGGCCATTAAGCCAACTATTTTCAAGCATTTTTGCGGTGGTGAATATATTTCAGAATCAAATACTGTTGCTGATGCGCTTAGTGGATATAATATTAAAGTAATACTGGATTATTCGGTTGAGGGAAAAGAGAGTCCCGAAGATATCAAAGCCGCTCTTGAAGAAACCCTCAGGACCATCGAGAATGCAAGTAACAACCCAAATATTCCATTTGCGGTATTTAAATCTACGGCCTTTACAAGCGCACGGGTTCTTGAAAAAGTCAGTGCGGGATCTGAGCTAAGCAAAGAAGAATTAGCTGAAGCTGATAATTTCAAAGATCGGATTAATACCCTTTGTATGAAGGCACATGAGAAAGGCTTGCCAATTCTTATAGATGCAGAAGATTTATGGTATCAGAAATTCATTGATAGTGTTGTTGAAGAGATGATGAATAAATACAATAAGGAAAAAGCTATTGTATTCAACACCTTACAGATGTATCGCCACGACAGGCTGGAATTCCTCAAGGAATCCTATCAGAAATCCCTTGAAGGAAAGTACTTCCTGGGAATAAAATTTGTAAGAGGTGCTTATATGGAAAAAGAGAGGGAAAGAGCCCAAAAAATGGCTTATCCTGATCCTATAAATATCAACAAGCCTGCAACGGATAAGATGTATGACGATGGCTTAAGATTCACCATAAAACATATTGAACAAATTTCAGTTTTTAGCGGTACTCATAACGAGGAATCAAATATTCTCCTTACTCAGCTAATGGAAGATCAAGGCATTGCCAGAAATGACGAAAGGATATGGTTCTCTCAGCTTTTTGGAATGAGCGATCACATAAGTTTCAACCTGGCAGCCCAAGGCTATAATGTTGCCAAATACTTGCCTTATGGACCTGTTAAACATGTGCTGCCATACCTCATCCGCCGTGCAGAAGAAAATACTTCAGTTGCTGGTCAGACAGGAAGAGAGCTTGAATTGATTTTAAGGGAAAAAAGAAGACGAAAAACAGCATAGATTATGGAAATCGAAAACCTCAAAGCAGCAAGAAGAGCAAAACTTTGGCTCATAAGAATACCCTTATTACTCCTCTTGGTGATTTTAGTACTCACATTAATGGATATTATACCCTCGTTTATCTGGCTTATAATCTCGGCAGGAATTTTTCTTATCACTCTTTTAAGTGTTTTGGCTGGCAGAATGCAATACGTAAAGGTTTCCAGTGACTCCAATGA
>CAYXQX010000649.1:0-2597 GCA_964467485.1 uncultured Porphyromonadaceae bacterium
TAAGCCCAGACTTTTCATGCTCTCGGCAACAACCGTGGCGGCAGCTACATGAGCATTCCGATAAGGAAGGCCTAAACCCAAAGCTTCAATAGCGGCATTATGGGCGGCTAAGGTCATGCTGTAAATATCTTTTTGCTGACTGGTAAAAGTCTTGCTCACAGGGAAGGTGCTGGATAGATCACCCGCATAGCCCATTTCATTTTCATAACCGGCATCAACCAGAAATAAATCACCCTCTTTGATGATGTGTCCATGGTGGTGATTATGAAGTATTTGACCGTTGATTGTGGCTATAATGGGAAAGGAAAGATTGCCATTTGCTGCCAGAGCAACACGATGTACTTCAGCAGCTACTTCTGCTTCTGTCATGCCTGGCCTTGCTATTTTCATCGCAGCAACATGCATGTCGACAGTAACATCAACTGCTTGCTCGATTTGTTCAATTTCTTCGTCGGTTTTATACTCACGCTGCTTAATAATAGTCTTAATCAATTCGATTGAGGCCTTTGCTTCAACATCTTTGGGCATTATTCCGGTAAGTTCCATCAGCAGGATTTTACTCTCGCCGCGATAAAGAGGAATAAAGTGAATCTTTTGCTTTTTGCTGATCGCAGTTTTTATGTAGCTATCCAATTCTTTGAATGGGCGGGTATCAGAAACTCCACATAAGGCTGCACGTTCTTTAATCGTTGGCAATGGGCCCATGAACACTATGTCGTCGATACTATTCTCATCGCCGAAAATAATGTCCTTGTTGTTGTCAATATCAATCACACCGGCCAATGAGGCATTGGATATTCCAAAATAGTAGAGAAATGTACTATCCTGTCTGAAATGGTAGGCGTTGTCTTTGTAATTCATGGGAGCCTCTTCGTTCCCCAATAATAATACTAGTCCTGTTTTTAATGATTCTTTAAGGACTTGTCTTCTGTCGATGTAAGTTTTTGTTTTAAACATAGTTGTATTCTAAATTGAAATATTTTACCAAGCACTTAAAACTGGATATCAAAGGTAAATATAATTAAAGATAAAAATGACCACTATATTGATGTGATGATGCGCTGATGTGCTTCCTGTCTTTTGCCAATAATCTGTTAATCCCCTACAGGGAATTATTTTCATTGGTGGGATCCTTGTTGCTACAATTATTTAACCCCAACGGGGTAAAAAGAATACTTGCGTCTTAGGCCTTATGTAAAGAAAAATGGAATTTCTTTACATAAGGTGTTTTGTTTGTAAAGGGTTTTCAATTATTGCTACAAAAACGCTCTAATATCTCGTGCGAATTTTTCCCCAATCTACAGATCCACCAATCTACCAATCTCCCAATCCACCAATCTACAGATCCACCAATCTACAAATACCTCCCCATAGCCTTCTCATAAACCCCCCTCATAATCTCCCTCAAGTCCCCCGGCTCAACTATTTCCACACTGTCCCCATAAGACAGCAGTTCCATGATAAAATCGAGAGTGATGTAGAGCTTCAGTTTTATCAGGATTCCTGTTTCGTTTTCTTCGATGATTTCCTGGGTTTCGTGGAGGGGTAGGGATTTGATGTATTTGGCCTGGACGGTGTTGAAGGATAGGATGATATTTTCCGGGGCTTGGGCGTTTGGGCCCATTATGCCGAAACAGTATTTGAAGTGTTCGTTGGCGTCAAATTCTTCGGGGAAAAGGAAGAATTTTTTGGAGATATCCAGCTCTGTTAGTCTATCCAGACCAAAGGTTTTGATTTGACCGTCATTGAGGTCTTTGGCGATTAAGTACCATCTGTGTTTGAATTCTTTAAGGGCGTAGGGTTCAACGGTACGGTCGCTTAGTACGCCATCCCAGAATTTGTTGTAGATGAATTTTATCTGGAGCTGTTTCTTGATGGCATGGAGCAAGCCGTAGAGGTTTTCTGTGCCCTGGGGCTTGCGCTTCTCAAAATGTATGTAGCCCGACAGGCGGTCACTGATATTCAGGGCATTCAAGGTGTCAAAGGCTTCCAGTATTCTTTCGGTAACTTCCGGCTGGTTGTCTTCAACGATTTTGTATGCTTTCAGATAATGATCATACTTAATATCAACATTATATAGGGCCAGAATATCATCCATGTCGCGCTGGAAAGTGCGGATCCCAATTGTGAAGTCGTATCCCTGAATTTCGGATTCTAATTCCAGGTATTCTGATATCTCCTTGAAGCTGGCGGGATTCTTTCTGAGCTTTTTGATGATGAGGTTGTACCTCGATAGTGATTCTCTTTTTGACATATTTTTCTAAGATAAACTAAAACCTATATTTGACCTGTTTTTTTCTAATTTTTCTGTCTTGCAGAAATCAATTATATCCTGAAATTCTACTTCAATTCCGTTTATGATCTCGTGTATTTCACTTTTCCTGACAATATTATTTATCTGCCCTCCGGAGAAATCAAACTGTTTGGCAAGACTGTCGCATTCGGATTTATCCAGCTTAGACATTTTGGCTTTCCAGATTTTCGACTTGATCTCCACATCGGGCTGGTCGAATTCTACCTTGAACAGAAACCGTCGCTCAAAAGCTGTATCCAGACTCTTAGCCAGGTTAGTTGTGGCAATAAGAATCCCCTCAAAA
>CAYXQX010000650.1:0-885 GCA_964467485.1 uncultured Porphyromonadaceae bacterium
TTATCAATTGCAGAAATTACAATTGAAAGCCCTCCGATTCTTTCAGTTACTCCTGATTATAGAAATGTTGCCAATACATCAGGATCAACATCATTTTCTGTTTCCAATACTGATTCTGGAACAATGGATTGGACTGCATCAGTAACTGATGGTAGTTCATGGGCTCAAATAACTTCTGGCTCAAGTGGCAATAATTCAGGAACTATAAATGTTACTATAGATGAAAATCCAAATAGTACAACCAGAACAGCAACAATAACTATTACTGCTACTGGTGCTGAAGGAAGCCCCAAAGATGTATTTGTGGTTCAAGAGGGAATTTCAGTTCTAAGATTAAGTCCTCTCAGTCGAAGTGTTAGAAAAACAAGCGGAGAAACCACTTTTAATATATACAATGATGGTGGTGGAAGTATGGAATGGGAAGCTGAAATTACACAAGGAAAAGAATGGTTAATTATAACAAGTAGTAATTCAGGTACTGGTCAAGGAGTCTTAACATTCTCATATGAGGAAAGTTTTGAACGTGAAATTAGAAAAGGGGTTGTTACCATTTCAGCACCAAATTCTCTCAATAGTCCACAGGAAATTTGGATTGAGCAAGGAGGAACAGATGTCAATTACATTATGGTTAAGAAATCAATAGAAATATATCCAAATCCAACTTCAGGTCTTATTAATGTGACTTATAATATTTATAATTTTCATCGAACAAAAATTGATATATTCAATATTATTGGAGAGGTTGTTTATTCTGGAGAGCTTGATGATAAGACAACTTTAATTGACATTTCATTTGTTCCCAAAGGTGTTTATTATTTGAGGTTACTTGATGAATCATTGATAAAGAATCATTTCAAGATTATTATTCATTGAAAATATCATAAT
>CAYXQX010000650.1:895-2588 GCA_964467485.1 uncultured Porphyromonadaceae bacterium
GAAGGTTTTAGCCCACACAAGAAAGTTAATGATAAAGGATATTTTATACCGATTTTTGAGAAGTCTTAAAATTAAACAATTCAAATTTTTAAAACTGAGCGCTGTTTTGAGCACTGATTTGGACTAAACCAGTGATAATTGGTGATACTCCCTGGACATTTATAAAAGAAATACCTTTATAATGAGGGTTTTAAGTGGGTGTAGGTGGTTGATTTACAGGATTATGAGTCAGGTGCTCTAACCAGCTGAGCTATGGGCCGACACTCAAATGTAAGCGAGTGATAGGATAAGTAGATAATCCGACATAAAAGGGCAATTTGCTTAGGAGCTACCCGAGCCTCACTTTTCCGACAAAAATATCATGTAATCCAAAATTGATCCAGTATGATTTCGAGCTTTGGAGTGGAGTACTCCTCTTAATCCGAGATGTAGTATTTCAATTTTGTAGTCCCCATTACCGCCCCCAGTATTTTCATAACAGTCTTAACCATCTGATTACATGTAACGTTACATACACGATCGCAATCCCTCCAAGTTCACCTGAAGATCAAAAGGTTATGAGCAATCACGCACATAGCCTCTTTTTTATTGCAAACATTTTGCACAACAAATGGGGTTCAAATCGAGAGAGCTGCATAATGAAGGCAAAATCCCACCTCCAATTCATTTTGAGGAGGAGGTTGGATTTTCGAAGTGGGTGGTGTACCAGTTTATTATTCTTTTCCATTGGTCTAGGTAATCTTCTTCGTTGCTGGCCCAGCCTGCTCCGTGGCCTCCGTTGTAGTAGTTTACCCACATTACCTCTTTGCCTAATCGGCGCATCGCATAATAAAGCTCCCTGCTGTTTACTCCTGGGACATTCCAATCTCCTTCACCACTTAATAAAAGGTGTGGAGTTTTTATCCTATCTGCATACATTACTGCTGTTGTAGCAAAGTATTTCAATGGTGCTTCCCATAAAGATTGACCTATTCTGTCTTGTCCTACTTCAGCAGCGGTGTAATTTCTTGTACCTATTTTGGGACTGTCACCGAGGAAGCTAATAATATTTACTTTTCCGGAAATATTAATTGCCGCTGCGAATCGATCTGTTTGAGTAATTAAAAGTGAGGTTGCATATCCCCCGTAACTTGTTCCATGTACACCCAGTTTATCCGGATCAACCATGCCGCGATCAATCAAGAGGTTGATTCCGGAAGTAATACCTTTTATCCATGCTTCACCGGGATAACCATTGATTAAGTTTACAGATGGTCTGAAGCCGAAAAAGCCCCGACTTGTGATTATGTTCATGTTAGTGTGAAATCCATTGTTGAAGAACTTTTCGTATATCTCACATACCAGTGGATACTTCTTACCTTCTTCATAATCAACCGGATAGTAGAGTACTCCATATAGCTCTTTCCCATCTGCATCTCTATATTTAATCAATTCACTTTTGGTTAGCTTTTTATCCTTTATCCATGGGTTTGATTCCGTTAGTCTGACTGGCTTGTCGAATGATTTATCACACATATAGTAATCCGTAGGTTCATCACCATTGGAGAAACTATAGAAGAATTTCTTGCCATCCTTACTCATTCGCCAGCTACCATACAGATTCTCATCTTTGAACAAGTCTTTTGATTCTTTTGTCGACAAATCATATCTCACCAATCCCCTTTCCCATTTATCTTTTGCTGAGTAGGTCAAG
>CAYXQX010000651.1:0-2577 GCA_964467485.1 uncultured Porphyromonadaceae bacterium
AGAATCAATGGCTGATACCAGAAAAGTTATGGCTGTGAAGTTTAAGGCTGCTCAAATTAAAGAACAATCGGAATGATGAGACAAGAACGCAATGGAGTGAAATATTTCCAATTTGATTCATTAGCAATACCTGGTATAACCCAGGCAATTTTTTCGCGTCATGGGGGGCTGAGCCAGTCTCCCTGGTCATCTCTTAACCTAGGAGGAACAGTTGGTGACGATCCTGCTAACGTAAAAGGAAATTTGGAAATATTACTAAAAACAGTTGGTTATGAATCAAGCCGACTTGTTCAAGTTAAGCAAATACATTCAGCGGATGTGATAGTAGCCAATAATCCCATGGATACATTGCATCAGGGAGACGCGATAATTTCAAATACTCCTGGATTGCTGTTGCTGATGCGCTTCGCGGATTGCGTGCCAATTCTGTTTGTTGACCCGGTGAATAATGCTGTGGGAATTGCTCATGCTGGATGGCAAGGCACTGTAAAGGAAATAGCCTTCCATACTGTTCGTGCAATGGAAACACAATTTCGATCAAACCCATCTGATTTGTTAGTTGGAATAGGCCCATCAATTGGACCGGATCACTATGTTGTTGGGGAAGACGTGATTGAGCGTGCTCAGGCGGTCTTTTCAGATCACACCGATGTAATTTTAATAAAGAGTAGGAATAGTGTAAAATTGGATTTATGGAAAGCTAATGCAATTTCCCTGCAGAGAGCCGGCGTTACAAATATTGAAATATCAGGTATATGTACAGGATGCAATAACGAAGATTGGTACTCACACCGAGGCGAAAAAGGCAAAACCGGTAGGTTTGCAGGGGTTATTGGATTGAAATAATCATATTATGGACATCAACCAGACAGAATTCATACGCCAAAATATTGAAGTTGTTCTAGAAAGAATTCAAAATTCTGCAAAAACTGCCGGAAGGGATCCAAAAAATATTACCTTGTTAGCAGTCACTAAACAAAAACCAGCTTCTGTTGTAAAAATTCTATACGATTTTGGAATTAAGAGAATTGCTGAAAGTTATCTAAAAGAAGCTCTGTTTAAAATTGACTTGCTGAAGGAATTTAACATTGAATGGCACATGATTGGAGCAATTCAGCATGGAAAAGAAAAAGAAATCGCTGCAAAATTTACGGAAGTACACTCTTTGGAGAGTACAAAAACTGCAAACAAACTTGATAAATACGCGAAATTAAACGATCGCACTTTGCCAGTGTACCTTGAGTTCAACGTTAGCGGCGAGGAAACCAAGCATGGTTGGGGCGCCTGGAATGAAAAACAATGGGCAGAGTTGATTCCTGAACTGAGTGAGATCTTCGACCTTTCAAACATAAAGGTTAAGGGATTAATGACGATGGCACCTTACTCAAATAATCCCCAAGACGCCCGGCCTTACTTTCAACGGCTGAGACAACTTCGGGATTACCTGGCCCGGGAATTTCCGCGATCAAATTTAAATTGTTTATCAATGGGAATGAGCGGAGATTATGAAGTTGCAATTGAAGAGGGTGCTACAGTTTTAAGGATAGGGTCAGCGCTGGTAGGACCTCGATAAATTAAGGAAAACTATGATAATTCTTATTGTTGACATAATTCGACAAACAATCTTTTTATTGATTCTGGTAAAGGTGATCCTGTCATATTTTATGGACCCCTATCACCCTTTCAGGCAATCTGTTGATCGACTGATTGATCCTTTATTAAAACCAATTCGGCAGATTATTCCTACCGTCGGACGATTTGATCTAAGCCCGATTATACTTATAATATTAGTTGAAATCATTGCGATGGTTATAAAGAGTTTAGTATAGGGAGATAACAGATCCAGGCAGGAGTTATATAATGATTGGTAGAGAGTTTAGATTTCATGATGGTAAAAAAGGCGCAGCATTAGCCATACGGATAATCAAGAATTCAAATAAAGATATGATCCGCAAGGTACTGAAGGACGGTACAGTTGTGGTCCATTTAAAAGGAAATCCCGAAGATCCCAATGATCTACTAATTCGATACCTGTCTACTGAGCTACATATGGACCAAGGACGATTTGATATTATTGAAGTAAAAGATGGAGTGGATGTGCTGCTTTCCATCCTTGACATAGGACCAAATGAAATCCAGAATATGATTTTAAATAAAATAGCATAATAAAAAAATCCTGGGAAACCAGGATTTTTTTGTTTAATTACACTTGCTCACCTTTAGGGAGGTTGTAATTGTATCCGGGGGGTGCACAGTACCAGATACCAAGGGATGCTAATTGCTTGAGATCGGGATCAGGCGAGTTGATATGATCAAGAATATGGGGAATCAAATCTGGGTCTCCAGAACGGCCAAGATAGGTCATGGCAGCTTGTTTTTGTTCAACTGTACCTGATTGCAGGACGATCAGGAGCGAGTCTAAGACATTTTCAGCATCGGGCTTACTAAGACCATGCTTAAGGGTAAATTTATCAAGCCAGGCGGTCAAATGGGCAGGGGGTTGATGTTTTGGTATATAAGGAGAACCTGTTTCGTGAATTTCAAAAATCTGCTGAGCTAGATCCCGGACTATCCATT
>CAYXQX010000652.1:0-2575 GCA_964467485.1 uncultured Porphyromonadaceae bacterium
ATAAATCATTTTCCATCCTACTCCATCACAAGTAAGTATATATAAGGTCCGAAGCGATTGTATAACTGGTTATGTTGGGCAACAGGGATGTATTGGCGCTGTTCAGGGATAAATTCGACAAGGAAACTTATACCAATCGCATGTTGATTTTAAGATCTATGGCGCGAATTCCTGATCCATCGAATATTGACTTTCTTAAGGACTTGCTCAAGGTGTCGGGCAATTTGCAAGTAGAAGCCGCTCATGCTCTCTCAGCAATTGAATCTGTTGGTATTGAAGGTGTTGAGAAGGCTCTGAAGGATCTTGGGATAAGCTCAGAAATAATTGCTCGTCATATCCTGATTAATAAATTGTAGAAGTCTTAATTAATTCCTAATTTTGCAATCCGTAAAAAACGGTCTCGTAGCTCAGTGGATAGAGCAGCAGCCTTCTAAGCTGCGGGTCGAAGGTTCGAGTCCTTCCGGGATCACAGGGAAAAAGCCCTTGGCGTCACATTATGAGTGAGTTAAGGGCTTTTGGCTTCCTGTCTGCTGAAACAATGCTGAAACAAAATTGAGATTTCGTCTATTTTTATCTGATTTCAGACATAGTGAAAAAACTTTGATCATTTGTTTCACATTAATTCACTTTCACCTTTATTATTTATCCTCCACAGCTCAAGCTATTGTATATAATAGTATCAAACAAACCCTTAGCTTTCCCATCTGATGAATAGTTTTCAATAAATGTGAATGTTCCATCAGATTTGTTGATTAGATATTCCGAACCACAAGAGCTACAAATTATGAAAATCAGAGACTATCAAAATTGGCTCTAACACCTGGGGGTTTAGCATGTTGTGCATTTGAATTAATTTTCGGAATGAGTGGCTCAGCCATATCAGAATATCTACCTGGGTTTCAAGAATTTATTTGGACAATAGAATAATAAAGTGTAGTTTTAACACTTAAACTTAAGATTATGCATCAGTTTTATCAAAAGGAAGACCGGCAGGTGAATGCGGTTGACTGTATAATTTTGGGTTTTGATAAAGGAAAGTTGAACCTTCTTTTATTGCAAGGAGTGGTCGGTGCAAGAAGCTTTATTGAATAAACATTATCAACGTAAGCATAGTCCGAATGCTTACTACGGACAAAAATATTAATTACCATGAAAAATTTTAAAGTTCTTATCATTCTGTTTTTTTTGACCCCAATTCTTATGGCCCAGAATTATCTGGTACTGGATTTGGCAGATACCACCGGTCCGGTTATCAGTAAACACATCTATGGGCATTTTTCAGAACATCTCGGGAGATGCATATATGAGGGGTATTGGGTTGGCAAGGATGCCGAAATTGAGAGTGTTAATGGTATTCGTCAGGATGTTGTGAGTGCATTAAAGGAGATTAACATTCCAAATCTAAGATGGCCAGGGGGCTGTTTTGCCGACACCTATCATTGGAAAGATGGAATTGGTAAACCTGCTGATCGTTCTACAATAATCAATACTCATTGGGGAGGAGTTACGGAGGATAATAGTTTTGGAACTCATGAATTTATGGAACTCTGTCGGCAAATTGGTACTGAAGCATTTGTATCAGGAAATATGGGTAGTGGTTCTGTGAAGGAAATGGCTCAGTGGGTTGAATATCTGACCTCATCAAATGAGAGTCCAATGACAAAACTCCGAAAGGAAAATGGCCAGGATGCCCCCTGGAAAGTGGCTTTTTGGGGATTGGGAAATGAACCTTGGGGTTGTGGAGGAAATATGGACGCTGAGCAGTATGCAGATTTAATGCGTCAGTATTCAACTTATTGCAGAGATTTCTCTGGGAACAGGCTAACCAAGATTGCTTGTAGCTCATATGGCACAGATGCCTCATGGACAGAAGTCCTCATGAGTGATCCCAAAACCCGAAGCATGTTTCAGGGCTTATCGACTCATTATTATTCATTTGCCCGTGGTTGGGGTGATAAAGGAGATGCAACGAATTTTGGTGAAAAAGATTGGTTTGATGTTGTGAAAACAGCAGGTAAGATGGCTGAGGTTCTTGATGCGCATGAAAGAGTAATGGATAAATATGATCCCGGAAAACAGATTGGCTTGTATGTTGATGAGTGGGGGAATTGGTACAATCCTGAAGAGGGATCTACACCCGGGTTTTTATATCAGCAAAATTCTATCAGAGATGCGGTAACTGCAGCGAATACCTTGAATCTTTTTAATAATCACGCAGATCGTGTAAAAGGGGCTAACCTCGCTCAAACTGTAAATGTACTGCAGGCCTTGATTCTTACCGAAGGAGAAAAGATGCTGTATACCCCGACTTATTATGTTTTCAAATTGATGAAATATCATCAGGATGCCCGTTTAATATCATCAAAGTTGATTAGTGAAGACTACGAATTTGAAGGAGAATCTGTACAAGCCTTATCGGCATCTGCTTCTCAATCTTCAGATGATAAATACCACATCACTTTATCCAATTGTCATCCAGAGAAATCAATGGAATTGCAAATTGACCTTTTGAATGTTGAAATTGGAGAGGTATCTGCCAGAATTATAAGTGCGGGAACAATGGATGCCTTCAATA
>CAYXQX010000653.1:0-2575 GCA_964467485.1 uncultured Porphyromonadaceae bacterium
GAAGTGGTTGGCAAAAGAGAAATCGCGACTATCGTGAGCTGGTACAGCCATAATAGCTCCTGTACCATATCCGGCTAAAACATAATCACTTACCCAAATAGGAATATTTTTACCGGTAAATGGGTTTAATGCATACGAGCCCGTAAAAACGCCAGAAATACGATTGACATCAGCCAATCGTTCCCGCTCTGTTCTTTTTTTAGTTTTATTAATATAATCTTCAACTTCTGTTTCCTTACTGCTTTTCGTTAGTTGAGAAACAAGCTCAGATTCGGGAGCCAGTACCATAAAGGTAGCACCGAAAATTGTGTCAGCTCTGGTGGTGAAAACTTCAATTTCCTGATCAGAATTTTTAACCTTAAAGAACATATTGGCCCCTTCAGAGCGCCCTATCCAATTGCGTTGTATCTCTTTTAGAGAATCGCTCCATGCAAGGTTCTCGAGCCCTTCTAACAGTCTTACTGAGTAAGCAGAAACCCTGAGCAGCCATTGGCGCATCTTTTTTTGCTCAACTGGATGACCTCCCCTAACCGATAATCCTTCTTTTACCTCATCATTAGCCAGAACAGTGCCCAGAGCAGGACACCAGTTAACCCGGGTTTCTGCCAGGTAGGCTAGTCGATAATTAAGTAGAACCTCTTGTTTTCTTTTGTCAGTATATGAATTCCACTCTTCCGCAGCGAAATCCAATGTTTCAGTGCAAGCAGCCTCAAGGTTTATCGATCCTGATTTTTCAAATATTTCTATTAGACCCTCGATGGGTTTAGCTTTCTGATCTGAGATAGAGTAATAATGTTGAAACATTTTGATAAATGCCCATTGTGTCCAGTGGTAATAATCGGGGTCGCAAGTCTTAACCTGGCGCGACCAATCATATGCAAATCCAATCTTATCAAGCTGCTCTCTATATCTTTTTATGTTTTTGTCGGTAGTTACGGCAGGGTGCTGTCCTGTTTGAATAGCGTATTGTTCTGCTGGCAGTCCAAAGGCATCATAGCCCATTGGATGGAGAACATTAAATCCATTATGGGTTTTAAAACGAGTGACAATATCTGAGGCGATGTATCCAAGTGGATGACCAACATGCAGTCCGGCCCCAGAAGGGTAGGGAAACATATCCAAAACATAAAATTTTGGCCTGGCAGGATCCTCATTAACCTTAAAAGTCTGTTGTTTTTTCCAGTAGTCCTGCCATTTCTCTTCAATTTCTCTGTGCTTGTATTCCATATTACCCTGAATGTTATTGAATATACTCTGATCCCAAAGCTGGTAAAGTTTTGGCGAAAGTATAAAAACTGCTCAGGAAAAGCAAAGTACTTCCAAATACAAGGCTCGAAGAATTTATAAGACTAATCAGTCGTTTTCATGAATTTATCTTACATTTGCAAGCAAATTTATTGTGAAAAAGATAATATCATGATTCAAGCTTCAATTATTGCTGGGTTTTTAGGCGGATACGAATGGATAATCATATTACTGGCTATTGTTTTGTTATTCGGTGGAAAGAAGATACCAGAGCTTATGCGCGGGCTGGGTAAGGGGATCAGAGAATTCAAGGATTCTTCGAAAGAGATTAAAGAGGAATCTGAAGCAACGGATTCTAAGAAAAAAAGCGAATAGTAATTCAATAAGGGGTTCATCTTCAATATCTAACCGGGCGTTTCTGCTGTGGGCAAAAAAAACATTAAAAGTAAAGATGCCAATGACCTTACCTTTCTGGAACATCTGGAGGTATTAAGGGGGCATATAATACGGTCGGCAATTTCCGTCTTGGTTTTTACAGTAGCTGCTTTTATGATAAAGGACTTTCTTTTTAATATAGTTCTTCTCGCCCCTAAGGAACCAGATTTTATTACTAACAGGCTTTTCTGCCAATTAGGTCAATTAATTAATTCCAAAAGACTTTGCATTAACTCTGAAGGACTAGATATAATAAATATTGATTTGGCAGGTCAATTCAAGATCCACCTGAAAATTGCATTTTTTGCAGGACTAATACTTTCTTCTCCGTACATATTCACTGAGGTTTTCAGGTTTGTTTTACCCGCCTTAAAGGATAATGAAAAGAAATACTCTGCCGGGATGGTATTCTACACAACAGCCTTATTTCTTACCGGAGTTCTTTTTGGATATTATTTAATTATTCCATTAACAATAAACTTTCTTGGAGGCTATTCGGTAAGTGCGGAAGTGGCTAATCAAATTGCATTAAAATCTTATATCGGTTCCATAACCTCCCTTTCATTGTCAACGGGGTTGGCTTTTGAATTACCGATAATGATTTATTTCCTTTCTAAGGTAGGATTGGTAACTCCTGATTTTATGAGAAAGTACAGGAAGCATGCATTGGTGGTTTTCCTGGTTCTCTCGGGTATAATTACTCCTCCTGATGTTATTAGTCAATTCCTCGTATGTATCCCCTTATATATCCTGTTTGAAATCTCTATCCTGATCTCCAAACGTGTTGAGAGGCAGCGTGAAGAAAGAGAAGAATAGGGCAGAGAAGTAGAGAATCAAAAGTAAATTCTAAGATAAAAAGGAAGGGCTCTGAATATTTCAGAGCCCTTCCTTTTTA
>CAYXQX010000654.1:0-2566 GCA_964467485.1 uncultured Porphyromonadaceae bacterium
GAGTTCGAATCTCCGTGGGGGCACAGTGATAAAAACTTTTCCGAGTAGCAAACCGGAAAAGTTTTTGTTTTAATTTCTTAGATTATTAAAATGAAATTAATTTCCCTATTCCTGAAAATTAGGGGACATTATGGAGATATTGCTGTGGATTCAAGTAAATAATCATATTTCCCAAGGTTAAAATTAAATATTTCCCTGATTCGATCTAAATCATAGAGATCACCACGAACGATAAATTTAAGCTTATCATAATACATGGCGATGTTCTCATTATATATTTTATTCTCTCCTGTCTCTAGAGTGTCAAGATATCCTTCAGGAATTTGGTGGTGAAAATGCCCAATTCTCCAGTAACGAATGTCTTCTAAAGGTAACCTTGACATGAGTGGATCGGACAAAGAATTTCTATCGATAACATGAACGCTTGGCCCGTAAAAATACCCATCCATACCTAAGGGTCCAAGAAGCTTGACTTTATTCTTTGTTGCATCATATATCCAGTCATTCCCGGAATATCCTGAACCAGGAAATGGATCTTCCCTCTCTGTGCTCAGTAAACCCAAAGTTCGAAAATAGTAAGCTCTTTCGTTTGCAACACCAGTCGAATAGATATAATCCCTAATATCTCCCTCCCCGTAATTTAATGGAGTTCGCAAAGGTGATGTGTTAAATATTAAGCCTAATGATAAAGTAAGCGTAATTAGCACTTCATACATGTACCCTTTTTCGCTGATGACGATTCTTGGGATCAATATTGCAGATATTAATAAAATTGATGAGAAAAAACGCCCACCCATAAAATCGCCTCCGATGAATAAGATATAACCCATATAGAGGATGATCGACCAAATGAACATTGATAATTTCCGTTTTTTATGACGTAGGATAAGAATTATCGCCAAGAGAATACTAATCAATGTAACTGGGTCTGTGATAAACGAATCGGCATAGTAAAAAAGACCTTGTTTTAATAAGGCTAAACGGCTGATTCCCGTATTTAATTTTGCATATGCTGTATTGGGGAAGAATGTCCCGTAATAGAATAACGAGAATAACTCCCAAATAATGAGTGGAATAAATCCAAGAAACATGAGGACAAGACTTCGGAACTTAAATCTATCATTGATCATTATATATAAAAGGGGAGGAATGAAAAATAATAGAGTGTCCAAACGGTTTAATGTCGCCAACCCGGCGAGTAATGAAAGAAGAAAAATATTCTTTCCGTTTAGCTCTTTGTCCTGTAGATATAAAAACAGAAACAAAGAAAGTATCAAGAAAGTGAGGGGGTTTTCTAATCCTGATGTCGTATAGTCCATGAATGATCGCGACGATAATAGAATGACTAAAGTAAGTATTGCCCCTTTGTATGATCTTGCAATCAGGAAAGTGATAAAAATAATTGTTGTGAACGAAAAAAACATTGAAATAAATATATTGGTATAGTACATCTGCGGCCAATAATCAAATGAAAAAACATATTGCCAGACGTAATTTACACCCGAGAGAATAAAAAACCATAGTGGGTGAGTAAATGTCTGAACCCTCTCACCGACATTGTGGACCAGACCATAACCGTGTATGAAATTCTCAATGGATCGATAAGTTATGTAGGCATCATCAGATATCCAGGCATTTTTTATTACTACAATAAAAAATACCAAGATGAATGAGATAACAAGGAGTTTGTTTTTATTAGAAGTTTTTTCCATGATTGTCCAATGCTTTGTGCGCAATTATTAAGTGAATTATCCTCATATATGTATACCATCTTTCACCTGACAATTCAAAGGGATGAAATGAGGTTTCTATTAAAAGATTGTTATTTATTGTTGATGACTTTAATTTATTAATCTCTAATCGATCTGTATCGCTTTATGAATGGGATCCTGGTATCTGCGTTCGGCCTTTTCAAGGTTGAGGTTGGAGTTCGGATCTCCGTGGGGGGCACAGAAAAAAATCCTCTACAAAGAGGATTTTTGGTTTAAGGGAAGTCTCTCTTATTAAGCTGGTCCGGTAGCCAGCACCATCCCTACCGGTAACCCCCACATTTGATAATTCCGAGAATCCTGGATCGAAAATCCTGCTTCCTTTACTAGGAATTTTACGGGGATAGGTCGACAATCCGCCCATTTTGGGAAGCGGTCGTGGAAGGATCCATATATCCTACCTATCAATCCCAGTTGCCGATCCTTAGACAATGAAACAACTACTAACCTTCCTCCAGGTTTTAAAACCCGGCGGATTTCACCTAATACCTCAGGAATGATTGGGGAATCAAAGAGCTCCAGTGTGAAGCTGGTATAGATCCCATCAAAAACATCTTCTTGAAAAGGGATTGGCAAAGTGTCGCTCCGCACCAGATCCACCTGATCCTGGAGGCCTGCCCGAGACAATCTTTTTTGTGCGACCCTCCCCATACCGATGGAGAGATCCAATCCGGCGCTAACGCCATTTTTAACGCTCTGGGCGATATACTGTTGGGCATACCCGGTGCCAAAACCGATTTCCAGGATCCTTTCTCCAGGCTGCGGACGTAAAAGAGCCAGACCCAGCCTGATAAACC
>CAYXQX010000655.1:0-2565 GCA_964467485.1 uncultured Porphyromonadaceae bacterium
CCACTGGGACTTATGCAATACATGGCTCTGTTATACACACCACTACCGTTTGCCTTGGTAATGAGGTCGCCATTATTTGCCAGAGCCAATCCGCCTAACTCCCCATAAGTATATACATCATTCCCTTCATACGGAAGTGATTGCGGCACTTCCCACACCCAGTTAAACGCCCCGGTAGCCGGATCAATGGAATAGAGTTTTGTGTAAGCCTCAACGTAAATAGTCCCATTGTCCCCTACCATAATATCACTATTCAAATGAAAAATTTCCAGGGGCTCGGTTTTCCATTTCAGGCTTCCATCTTTTTTATCAAGGGCATAAATACACTCAGGTTCCCAATTTGATGACCCTCCACTTGCAGCATAATAAAGAGTTCCATCATTACCTATTGCTATTGGCGAATCATTAATCCATAATTCTTTATCTCCCATTTGAAGGTTGTGAACCCAAAGAGTGTCGCCAACACTTGTGCTTGGCGTAGGAGGGTCATCGTCGTTGAAAATTAAATCACAACTGCTAAAGAAAACAGATAACACTACAGTTAAAAACAGCAGTAAAGCTAAGCGCATATTTTTCATAGTTTTCATAAGTCTAAGGATAGGTTGATTAAAAGTACCCGATTCTTTCTATAATTAGAAATTATTAAGCAGTTAAATTTCTGATTACGAGAAAGAAATAGGGTTTAACTATTGTTGAGCAGGCTATTAAGTGTAATATTTTTTTATTCCCTTGTACAAGACCGTACCGTTTTCTTCAAATTATATCCTTCATTTAAACCATTGAATAAATCCTGAGTCTAAAAATTACAACAGCGCAAAGCCGGGTAATTTAAGTGGTTTTGAAGTTTTTAAATATATTAAATCTAAACCGAACTGTCATGAATCATTTACGGGTTATTCTTTATCTCTCCACCATCATTCTTCTTGGCTTGTCTTCTTGTAAAAAAGAGCCTGTAGCCTCTTTCGAATTCGATCAGAATAATATAAAACCTCCTGTTACAATCAATTTCACAAATACCTCTGTGAACGCTGAAGAATTTCTGTGGAATTTTGGTGATGGAGTTACTTCGAATGAACTAAATCCTTCCCATGAATATACAAAAGGAGGAGATTACGAGGTTAGCTTAAAGGCTTATGGGGAGGATGATACTCATATCACAGTAAAAACTCTCACTATTCTGCCAAACATGACCGGTCACTGGAATATAACCTATGTAATGAAGGATGCTACCTATCGGGGAAATATGAATCTCTTTGAGAATAAGAATCATAAATTAACAGGTGAGTTTGCTACAAATGATCGGGATTATTCGGATATTTCCAGTGATAGCGAGATAGATGGTTTTAATGTCATAATTGACGCCCAGATAGGTAGAAATACACAAATCACTTTTAGGGGTACCGTAAATTCGACTTATGATTCCATGAACGGTCAATTTGAATATAGAGGCAGTCCGGCCGGCGCATGGAGTGCTACTAAATTTGAATAAGAAAAAATACAATAATTCCCCAAATACCCTGAGACCCGAATACCTGAGTCCCTGAATAATTCCATTTCTAGCCAATCCTGATGAGCTCTTTTATATTGCGCCGCGCCTACTGTTTGACAAATCTTCTCAAATAGACTTTCCCTTCACTCTGAAGTTTGAGGAAGTAAATCCCCGGTTCAAATTCTCTGATGTATATAATAGTGCTTTCGCTTAATTTTGTACTTTCAGAATAAACGACTTCGCCCAGCAAATTAATAATCTGTATTGTTGATATTCCTGAAAGGTTTTCTGAAACAGTAACTGTAATTTCCTCACTTGCCGGACTGGGATAGATATTCAGAATTTTGTTCTCATTCTGATTAAAAACATCATTTCGAACACTTGTATAAAGCATGTTTTCTGCACCAAATGTTGGCTGCATTTCCATAAAATCACCAATTCCATTGGGATACCGGCCAGTGCTTTTATCGGTAAGCTGTTGACCGAAGGAACTTTCATCTATGATACTCAGCTCCGTATCTGATAAAAATATTGATTCCCCGGATTTTGATAATTTAAAATTGGCATGTAAGCCTTCCAAATCTTCATCCTTATCTGCCCAAACTACAATGTAAGCACCTGCAGAAATAGTCGTATCCGGGAAAGTCCATTGGTCCAGTTCAGCAGCATCATCCGAAAGATTATATCCATCGAGATCTATGGCAGACTGACCGTTGTTAAAAATCTCAATCCAGTCGTCAAAGTCTCCTGAAGGATCTGCCATAGTAGTTTCGTTATCAGACATATATTCATTGATGACTAAATCGCTTGAAATAGAAATAGAATAAAATTCATACTCGGCACGAACAGGTAAAAAAGAAGTTGCATTTCCATTATCTGCATAAAAATAATATTGCAAATCGGTATGCCCGGGTATAATTGAAACACCATAAACCCCATCGCCTGCCGAACCGTCATTGTGAGCGCCATCATCGAACATCTGTAATTTTACAAATTGTTCAGTCAGACTATTACGATACCCGAGATAAACTTCGCTTGCAGAATTCACTTCAGCATTGAACCAAAGTTCAACATTA
>CAYXQX010000656.1:0-2557 GCA_964467485.1 uncultured Porphyromonadaceae bacterium
GGATCCTTGGCATCATCACCGGTAAGCTTTTTCATAGCATTGGCGTGAGGACCAGCTTTCCATTTGTTGTATTGTTCTCCTTTTGGGGGTTTGTTATGGCACATCTTGCATTTAGCAGCTCCGATGTAATCGAAGTCGGCCGTGTTGCTTGGTTTGGCAACAAACAATCCAAAAACCAAGAGCAGAGGTAAAATTTTCACAAACATATTCTTCTTCTTATAGGTTAATATTGATATACATGCGCAAAATTCCTGCCAAGATATCAAAACAATCAATAATATAAAAGAGATACCCTTCTGATTAAATGTGATTTAGAACAGCTTTATTGTTGATATAGTTTACTAATCTAAGCTCTCAATAGTTGATTTAATAATATTTGTAGCTTCAATTATTTGTTCTTCGGTGATCACTAATGGGGGAGCAAAACGGATAATGTGTTCGTGAGTTGGTTTAGCAATCAGTCCATTATCTTTCATGGCAACACATACGTCCCAAGCAGTTTGCTCACCTTTGGGCCTTATGATAATGGCGTTTAGCAAGCCTTTACCACGGATCAGTTCAATCCTGTCTGATTTTATTTCTGCCAGTTTTTCTCTGAATAATATCCCCAGCTTTTCAGCATTTTCATCAAGTTTTTCATTCTTGATAACTTCCAGTGCAGCTATACCAACCTTGCATGCTATTGGATTACCCCCAAATGTTGAACCATGTTCACCAGGCTTGATACACATCATTATCTCGTTGTCGGCAAGAACAGCTGAGACAGGATAAAAACCACCAGAAAGAGCTTTCCCAAGAATCAGAATGTCGGGACGGACACCTTCATGGTCACAGGCCAGCATTTTACCGGTTCTGCCAATACCTGTTTGAACCTCGTCGGCAATGAAGAGAACGTTTTTCTTCTTGCACAATTCGTAAGCAGCTTTGAGATAGCCATCTTCAGGTACATATACACCGGCTTCACCCTGTATTGGTTCAACTAAGAATCCAGCAACATTAGGATCTGAAAGCTCTTTTTCCAAAGTATCCAGATCATTATATGGTATAGTAATAAATCCAGGAGTAAAAGGGCCAAATCCTTTGTAAGCATCGGGATCAGATGACATCGAGATGATAGTAATGGTTCGTCCGTGGAAATTACCTTCGCAAACAATAATCTTGGCTTCGTTTTTAGGGATTCCCTTTTTTAGATAGCCCCATTTTCTGCAAAGTTTCAGAGCCGTTTCGTCTCCTTCAGCACCACTATTCATTGGCAATACCTTATCGTATCCAAAGTATTTTGTGATGTACTCCTCATATTCACCCAGTGCTGAGGAATGAAAAGCACGTGAGGTTAAGGTTAATTTACTAGCTTGACTTATTAATGCTTTAAGAATATCGGGGTGACAATGGCCTTGATTTATAGCTGAATAAGCTGAAAGGAAATCATAGTATCTCTTGCCCTCAACATCCCATACAAAAACTCCCTCACCACGGTCGAGGACTACTGGTAATGGATGGTAATTATGTGCCCCATATTTTTCTTCTCTTGATATATAATCCTGTATTTTCATAGCGATGAGTTGGTGTTAGTTATTTGTTGCAATTTTACGAAGATCCCAAGACAATTCAAAGGGTAAACATCAGGGTTTATAGCGATGAATAACACTTTCGATAGATATAAAGATTAATGCCAGGAGAAGTAATATTCTAACCAGAGGAAAAGATTTGCCTTTAATTTTTATATCATCAGATGGGCTGTATTGATCTGTTTGCTCGTTAATTGAAACATTAGTCAGCGCGTACTCAGTAATCAAAGTGTTGATTTCATCCAAGGATAAATTATCTATTTGAGACTCACTAACAGAGTAGTTCATAGCTATAAGAGCCTCGGTATTATCGGATCGCTTTAGTTCCAGGATTCCTGCTGATCCATTGTAATTGCTCAGGTGCAGCATTAATCTGCCCGAAACAGGATCCCTGAATTGAACTGGAATAACATCGTAATCACCTCCTGTTTCAACAAGCCTGATCTGTCCTTTTTTTGGAGCATTTTCAAGCTCAATAGAAATGGGTTCCAGGCGACCGATTCTGTAATATAAATTCTGTTTCTCCATACCTGTGTTGGCCAGGTAATATAGGAAGGGTATGAATAAGGGGTGAACCTGAAAATTAGTAAAATCTTCCGTTAGTGGAGTGGCACTGAGGGCTATAAACCCATTTCCAAAAGCATTTCGAGTGAGTAAAGGCCTACCGGTTTCGTTAGTAAGAATAGCTTCACTTTTTGAAAAGTTATCTACCAATCTATAATATTTGGAATAGATTGGCCATTCCACTTGCTGATCAGGATTCATGCTTATCTCACCATAAAAAGATTTCATGTTTTCCGGTATCCTTGCCTCCGACTCCCTGACTAGCAGGTTGCTAAATATGGGGGCATCAAATTTTTGAGTAAAGCTGTTAAGCTTGGTCATTTTGCCTTTTTCAGGGGGGATAATCACCATGCTTCCACCCTGATCAACATAATCAGTAAGAAGCTGGGTTAGATTTGGGCTGAATTCGGAAAGTGAATTTAATA
>CAYXQX010000657.1:0-2557 GCA_964467485.1 uncultured Porphyromonadaceae bacterium
GTCACCACGCAAGTCGAAGAATTAATAAAAGTCTTTACTGGAGAACATACACGACAAGAATTACACGACAAATTAAATTTAGCAAACAGGGAACATTTTAGAAAAAACTATTTGCAACCAGCATTAGATGTAAATCTAATAGAATTAACAATACCTGAAAAGCCTAATAGCAGTAAACAAAAATACAGGTTAACAGAAAAAGGTATTTTAGTGAAAAATAGTACAGGGTAAGCTGACAAATAATACCAAGCGGTAATCGAGTAGAAGGCCGACTCCCGGAATATCCGGAGCCAACCCGAAACCCGAAACCAACAATCCCGAATCGCTTCGCTAATCGGGATTAATTCGAACATCTTCATTCAGATCACTTCGTTCCTGAATAAAGTGTCTCATTAACAACCTTGTCAAGATTAGCTCCCACCACGACTATCTTCTAGTTTTGATCAAACAAACAATGTAAGATCATGAAAAAGAAAGTCATCTACCAACTCATCCTCGATCGTTCCGGATCGATGAACGATTGTGTTACAGAAACTATCTCCGGATTTAATGAGCAGGTTTAGCAAGAAAAATATGGATGCAACATTCTGTGATGTCTCTGAGAACTTTAGTAAATTCATGAACGATTGTGTTACAGAAACTATCTCCGGATTTAACGAAACTCTTTTTTGATTGGTAAGTAATATTTTTGTGGTATTACATTGAATAGCATTCCACCAGCATTATCTGCAAATATCATATATTGCGCCTATATTTATCAGAAAAATACTAATTGCGCCTACTTTTCACAAAATGCACTCGTTTTTCACGGGAACCAATCACCAGGGCCTAACAGAAATAGAAGCACTTTATAAGCACCTGGCGTTTGCACTAAAATATGAAGGGATAAATCTGATCAGAAGAATATGGTTTTTAATTGAATGGATTACTGGAATTGAATTAGAAAGGATATAATACAGCGTGCTTCTGCATTTTTATTACTTAAAGATTCTAAAGCCTCCTTTAGTATAGAAGGTGAAAGTCCGAAAAGCAAACGAGCAGCTAGATGGGGACAGGCTATTGGTCAGGCAGGCACAGGAGAATTAACAAAGGAAGAATTAATTCGCTTACAACAAGTGGTAATTGAAAATTCACGTTTTGTAGATATGGGTTTCCGAAAGAAAGATGGGTTTGTCGGTGAACATGACAGATCAACAGGTGAGCCTATCCCTGATCATATATCAGCAAAGTGGCAAGATATTGAGATCTTAGTTACTGGACTTATAACAAGCAATGAGTTATTGTTAAAAAGTAATATCGATGCGGTATTGGCTGCAACAATTATAGCATTTGGCTTCGTTAATATCCATCCCTTTGAAGATGGAAATGGGCGAATTCACAGATACTTAATCCATAATTTATTGGCTAAAAAATAATTTGCACAGCAAGGTATAATCTTTCCTGTCTCCGCTTCGATTTTAAACCATATTGATGATTATCGAAACGTGCTGGAACACTATTCACACCCATTACTCGATTTCATTAAATGGAAGGAAACTAAAGATCACAACATAGATGTACTTAACGATACAATTGATTATTACCGGTATTACGATTCTACACAGCAAGCAGAGTTTTTATATGAATGTGTTAAGGATACAATAGAAAATATAATCCCCGATGAAGTTACCTACTTAACTAAATATGATGAGTTTAAGCGATTTCTGGATGATGAGTATGAAATGCCAGATAAAACCGTCTCATTATTGGTTCGTTTTCTTGAACAGGGCAATGGGGAATTGTCGAAACAGGCAAGGAATAATGAATTCAATGCATTGAGCGAAAAAGAAATTGACAATATTGAAATTTCTTATAAGGAAATCTTCAATTAAAAATGGCATTGCCCATTATTCTTCACACCCACATGATTTTGGACAGAAGACTCCCGGAAGATTATGATAATAGACCGGCTATCTCTAAAATCCACCCACCGGAGATTTACGGGATCAGGAGGTGAGGGAAGATATGAATGCAACATTCTGTGATGTCTCTGAGAACTTTAGTAAATTCATGTCCGATTTTGATAAAGAAGATCCTGAAAAAAATGAAATACAAACTGATAGTTATAATTTTTCTGATTAGCTCAATTTTTAGCTATAGTCAAGATAATAATACAAAACCATACAAAATTTTAAAAGGTCATGAGCACAAAGTTCAGAGTGCATTTTTCAGTTCAGACGGGAAGTTCATAGTAAGTTATAGTTGGGACAATACAGTTAAAATTTGGGATGTAAAGACCTTTTCAGAAATAAGAACTTTTATAGGACATACAGATCAGGTCTGGTCCGCTTCAATAAGTCATGATAATAAGTTTGTAGCCAGCGGTTCGATGGATAGAACATTTATTATTTGGGATGTAGAAACTGGAGAAAAAATTCATCAAGTTTCAATAAGTCCATACTATATTACTTTTAAATGATTAATTCCTGAAATGGATAATATAAAATTTCAAATTTCAATATATCGTGTTGAATTTAGTCCTAACGGAAAACAATTAGCGATCGCTTCAGCAGATAAG
>CAYXQX010000658.1:0-2555 GCA_964467485.1 uncultured Porphyromonadaceae bacterium
ACATCAAAAACGAAAGCTTTAATACTCCTTAAATCTTCTTTGAACAGACCCATGAATAACGACTATTTTTCCCCCGGCCCTAATTTATAACGTGATTGAATAGATTCGGTCAGGCATTGATAAATTTCACTAAGTTCAGGTGAGAAAGATAATAAATTCAGATGCTTTTTTATAGTAGAAATATCACCTCTGACAGCAGGACCGGTTTGGGAGTTTAGTGAACCATTTTCAAAATATTTCTCAATGGTTTCTTTTAACAAACTATCCATAACACCTTTTTCAATTCCGGCAGACTCCATAATATCATTGGCAACTGTTAAAAGATAATTCGTGAAGTTGTTAACAAAAACAGCAGCCAGATGGAGTTGAGCCCTTTGCTCCGATTTTAATTCATAAACCATATCTGATATCTCTCCTGAAATTTGTTTCAATACAGATAAGATAACTTTATCAGATGCCTCTATGAATACCGGAATGCTTTTAAAATCAATTTCATGTCCTTTTGAGAAAGTCTGAAGTGGGTATAATATTCCATAAGAGCATTTCAAATGGCTGAATATATCGATTGGAATTGTTCCACTTGTATGCACAACAATTCCCTTAAAATCCAATAATTCATTAACCAAGGTCAAAAGGGCGTGATCAGGAACAGTTAAAAACACAATATCCAGCTCTGGATTAAGCTTGGCAATATCGCTGCTAAACTCAGCCCCTATAGGTTTAGCAAGCACTTGGGCTGATTGAACAGATCGACTAATTATCTGATTCACTTTTTGTCCCGCACTATTTAATGCCGGAACCAAATGACTTGCCACATTCCCTGCCCCAACAATTCCAATACGGTACTTTCTATTATCCATTACTTACATCTCAGCCAGATAAATTTACCCATTAATTGTGTAATAAAAAAAGCCCATTAGACATTGAAGTCTGATGGGCTTATAATTATCGTTCAAGTTTATTAAAAAACGTACTTATTTTCTTCAATAATCTTATCGGCAATCCTACGTCTTGCATCTTTAGTATTAACAGGGTCGGTTTGGGTATAATATTCAATACCTTTCATTAACAATGAGTATTCATCCCCCTCAGCCATTGAGTTAACCGCATCCATACCAGCTTTCCTCAACAAGGCTGCTGCATCATACGCATAAACATCCAACATATCTTTGAACAGACCCACATTCTCCTCGCCTCTTTGCTTGGCTAATTTCCATACCCTGAGAAGAGTTGATTCTGTTAGATATATATTGATTATCATGTCTGCCATAGAGTTTAGGATCTCCTGTTCAAAGACGAGTTTTCTTTCGAACTTATTTGAAACCACATGAACTAAAGCTAAAACAGCCTTTTTCATATCAGAAACTCTCAGCCTTTTCAGCTCAAAATAATTATCAGGTAAACTTTGCTTGCTAAGATCACTTAATCCATTATAGACTTCCTCAGCAGCTTCAAAAAGAGGGATTTCTTTCTTCTTACCCCTTTTTAAAAGAGTATCAACTAAAAGTATCCTGTTGATTTCATTAGTACCTTCAAAAATCCGGTTAATTCTTGAATCACGGTAACCGCGGTCAACTGGCATTTCTGCAGAATATCCCATTCCGCCAAAAATTTGCACAGCCTCATCTGCAATATAATCCAGTGCCTCCGATCCTGCCACTTTAAGAATAGCAGCTTCAATAGCCAATTGAGCAAAGGCAGTAATCTGAGCTTGCTCTTTCAAACAGTCTATCTCATAATCTGAAGCTATTTGATCAACATTCATTGATGCCCTGTATACTGCTGATTCTACAGTAAAAGTTCTGATCACCTGTTGAGCCAGCTTATGCTTGATTGTACCAAACTCAGAGATCAGCATACCAAATTGCTTCCTCTCATTAGCATAGTTAACAGACTGGTTGATTGCCATCTTGGCAGCACCTAGAACATTACCACCAAGCTTCAGCCTCCCCATATGAAGAATATTCAGGGCAATACGAAAACCTTTCCCTCGAGCTGCAAGAAGGTTTTCTACCGGTACTTTTACATCATTAAAGAAAATCTGACGTGTTGATGAACCTTTGATACCCATCTTCTTTTCCTCTGGATTGAAAACTATACCAGGGAAATCACGCTCAACGATGAAGGCACTTAAAACACGGTCGTTATCAATTTTAGCAAAAACAGTCATCACATCAGCAAATCCTGCATTTGTAATCCACATCTTCTGACCATTTAGGATATAATGCTTTCCGTCCTCTGAAAGAACAGCCTTGGTTTTTCCTGCATTTGCATCAGATCCAGCTCCTGGTTCAGTAAGACAATAGGCTCCTTTCAATTCACCTGAGGCTAATCTGGGCAAATATTTTTGTTTTTGTGATGGATTACCATAGTATGCTATTGGTAGTGAGCCGATACCTGTATGGCATGAATAAGCAACAGCAAATGAATAACCGGCTCCCATAACCTCACTGACAAGCATAGATGTTAAAAATGATTGTCCGAAACCTTCATATTCCTCTCCTATGGAGATACCCAAAAGGCCTAATTCTCCTGATTTAGTCAAAAGTTCCGGC
>CAYXQX010000659.1:0-2553 GCA_964467485.1 uncultured Porphyromonadaceae bacterium
GCTTTTGTTTTTGATGTTGATGGGGTCTTGGCTGAGAGTCAGGTTTTACTTCATCCATCAGGAGATATGATGCGTACCATGAATACAAAGGATGGCTATGCGATGTATAAGGCTATTAGAGAAGGTTTTCCTATTGCTATCATCTCAGGTGCAAAATCGCCCTCTATTATTGGACGTTTTTCCACACTGGGAATAAAAGATGTTTATATTGATTCAAAGAATAAATCAATAGATTTGGAGAAGTTTCTCAGTAAGTATGATCTGGACGCATCTTTCGTTTTGTATATGGGTGATGATATTCCAGACATAGCCCCCATGAGAGAGGTTGGGCTTCCTACCTGCCCTAATGATGCTGTGGAGGAAGTTCAAAGTATATCAAAATATATATCAAACTTATCAGGAGGTAAAGGCTGTGTCAGGGATATAGTTGAGCAAGTATTAAGGGCACAGGGTAAATGGTCTGCTATAGAATAGGAGGGTATTATGATTAAATCTATCAGTCGGTTAGTGCGTATTCCAAATCTGGCAATGGTTTTCCTCTCTATGTATTTAATGAGGTGGTCTATTGTTCTACCGATTCTGGATCTTATGGGTTTTGAGATGCAGATGCCGGAGTTTACATTCTTTCTTTTGGTGTTATCTACGGTGTGTATCACTGCTGCTGGTAATGTGATTAATGATTACCATGATGTTTCTGTTGATCGTTTTAATCAGCCTGACAGGGTTGTGATAGATAAATTTATAGGGCGGAGATCTGCTATAATTCTTCATTTTGCTTTGAATTCAGTAGGTATTATCCTTGGTGTTTATGTGTCTTTCTATCATCATTTATTTTGGTTGAGTCCTATTTTTATTATTGTACCTGTTGGCTTATGGTTATATTCCACTATTTACAAGCATAGAGTTTTTGTTGGCAATTTTCTGATTTCTGTTGTAACAGCAATGGTGCCTCTTTTAGTGGTTTTATTTGAGTACCCACTGATCTGCAGGGTGAATCAGGATGTTCTTATCGAATTTCCTGACATGTTTCACCCCATTCTTTATTGGGTTGGATTGTTTGCTGCTTTTGCTTTCGTTACCAATCTGATCCGGGAAATTATTAAAGATGCTGAGGATATTGAGGGTGACAAGGAGGTGGGAAGCAAAACAATAGCAGTAGTTTATGGGCTCAAGGTGTCAAATATTTTAGCCCTTATTCTTGTCTTAGTTTCGCTTATCGGATTAGCATTAATCTTCATTTTATTCCTGAGAGATTGGCTTAGCCTTACTTATTTTGTTGTTTTTCTGGCTCTACCTCTCATCATCTTGTTTGTTCAATTATTGAGAGTTAAGGATTCTAAGGGTTATCGTCGTTTAAATCATTTAACACAGATTATTATGCTAGCAGGCTTGGTTTATGCTCCTATTGCATACTTCATTATGAATATTGTCCTGATATAATATGGGGTTTCGGGATGATTATATAAAGAGCTACAAAATTCTTCTTGGTTCCAGGTCGCCACGCAGAAAGCAATTACTCAATGGATTGGGACTCGATTTTGAGATTTGGATTAAGGAGGAACAGGAAGAGATCTTTCCTGATGGACTTCATCCGACAGAGGTAGCCACATATCTGGCCAAGGCAAAAGCCGATCCATATTTATCCGATCTGCTTAATAAAGACATACTTATTACTGCCGACACAATAGTTGCTTTGGGTGATGAAATATTGCTTAAACCTGCGTCAAGGACAGAAGCGGCAAGCAGTCTTCAGAAACTGTTGGGTAGAGAACACATTGTAATTACAGGAATATGTTTGAGCTCTACTGATAAATGTACTTGTTTTTATTCCGAAACGAATGTTAAATTCGCGAGTCTTGATGAGGACGAAATATATTATTACATAGATAATTATGCCCCATACGATAAAGCCGGGGCGTATGGTATACAGGAATGGATTGGTTACATAGGAGTTGAAAGCATAAATGGATCATATTTTAATGTTATGGGTTTGCCGGTTCAAAAGTTATACAAAGAATTGAAGATATTTACTGGCTATAAAACATAGATAATCAGGATTATATAAAAATACTACTATATTAATTTCAATAATAATAAAACAATTTTATCCAGATGAAAACTAAACTCAGATTTGCAGGGCTAGCTCTCATGATGTTTCTGCTAGTGTCTCCCAAGATTATTGCTGATGAGGGTATGTGGATTCCCTTGCTCCTTGAAAAATACAATATTAAGGACATGCAGGCTAAAGGTTTTAAATTGAGTGCTGAAGATATTTATTCTATTAATCAGGCCTCAATGAAAGATGCAGTGGTTATTTTCGGAGGTGGGTGTACTGCTGAGATAATTTCTGATCAGGGACTACTTATAACCAATCACCACTGTGGTTTTGGTGCGATTCAAAAGCACAGTAGCGTTGAGCATGATTATCTAACCGATGGGTTTTGGGCAATGACGAGGAATGAAGAGCTGCCAAATCAAGGATTGTCTGTCACTTTCCTGGTTAGGATTGAAGATGTAACAGATGCTGTTTTAAAGAATGTTGGAGATGATTTG
>CAYXQX010000660.1:0-2535 GCA_964467485.1 uncultured Porphyromonadaceae bacterium
TAATTGAATGCTGTTGCCATCCTCTGTTTTCCCTTGCTTCTCTTTTTATAAAACTTCTTCTTGCTATTTCAATATTCTCTTTGCCTACACCAAATCTCCTGTATGGGAAAACTGCATACAACTCAGGATTTTCAACATTTTGCTTTTCACTGTATTCTTGTGCCGGGGCCAATAATTTTTCTCCATCGACTTCTCTCGTTGGAATTTCAGGCAATTCATTGATTAATCTCTCATATTGTTTTCGCTGAGATTTACCAATAACAGATTCCGGCAGCTTTAATAATTCAGTACAAACTCTATTTATCCCAACTATTTCTACCATAGGGTTTACAGCTACTCTGTATGTTTCTAAGGCCATCGCAGGATCGAACAAAATCTTTCCTCTTTCATCCCGTCCCCAATGCTGGTCAAAAAAGTTAATAATCTCCTTTGCCACAGGCAGTATAGTCTCAGTAAGTACTGCTTCATCCTGCGTAAAGGAGTAATAATCAAGCATCATCAATGATAATTCCAAACCACCCTGCCAATAGTACCGGATGAATCTGTTTTGAGTCATACCCAATGGAAGCTCCGACCGGTCTTCGCCATAATTACTCTCAACATAGGTTCCCCAATGACGCATAGTCTCTGGATAAAATGCACCATCATGACCATAGTATTTCTGTGTTGCGAATTTCCGCACATCCAGAGCTTCCCGATACATTTTAAATAGCGGTTTCATCAAGTCGAAGTCTCCGGCTTCAAGCATCGACCAATACGGCAGACGAGTGTTTTGCCACCAATACGGTCCGCCCCACTGACGGTAATCGGCATCAAAACCATGGTACTTACCTTCCAGATCTTTTGTGTCAACCGTGAAAATGGAACCATTAAACTTAATGGGTGAATTTCCCCTCCCGGAACAAGCATTCATATAGCGCTGAAAAGCATATCCCCTGGATACAATAAATATCTTTTCTTTCTCACTTTCAACCTGGGTGGATACATGGATATAGCTCCTGTTCCAAAAGGTCTTCCACCAATCCTCGTGCTGTAGTCTCCGTTTATCCCTGGATTCTGAATCTACTGATGTAGCGATATTTAGAATCTCCACAATCCAGTCGTCAAGTGTCTCAGTCTGAGAGGTATGCACAACAAGAGATGCAGAAATATTACTACTTGGGCTTCTGCTTTCCAGTTTGTATGGCGATACCTTTTCCAACTGATCTGAGTGAATAAGTGCTCCAAAAGTTCTGTTAAGTAAAGGATCTTCAGACTCTTGCATATATTCCTCCAGACCCTGTAATTTCATATTTGAACTCCACACCGATCTCTCGTTTCGGTGAGCCCAAATCACCTTGGTCTGATTAGAATCAATAATACTGTCTTTGCTTACCAAAGCCGACTTCAATCCATAAGCTGAATGTATCTCCGGTGTATCTGCTATCTCTCGTTCCTCTGTTCGCCATGGCTCGGTGCTTATTTGTGCTACCACATCTTGTTGACTATTGATATCTAACTCTATAAGTGGATTATTAGCATCCACCCAAACATCAATGTCCACCTTTTCTTTCTCTTCTCCAGCTTCAATATGAATTACGCCATCCTGAAGTATCAATTCCTGTGAAAAGGGCATTCCTGTTTTGAAAGGATTTGGGGATAGAGTTATCCTGATTTTCCCGATTTTCAATAAGCGTGCATTTTCGCTCCAGGCATCGGTCTTTGAAAGGTAAAAAAGCAGATCACCGTTTTCCTCCACCCATAGATTGATCCCAATATCACCATTACCGGCCGGCATGGATCCCAGGGAATTGACTGACGGGCTTGGCCAAACAACATTGTATGAATCAAGGTAACACTCTAGCTTGTTTTCTTCCAGACCTTCCAATATATGTTTGACAGATTGATCTGCCATGATCTGATACCCGCCGGACTTCCAATGAAAGCGATCCAATTTGGCCAAATCCAATTGATCCGCTACCAGGCCATATAGATCATTTATCCGGATGTTGTTATTTCTCATCACTCCCTCAGCCAGACCATTACGCTTTGCGATGGTTGGGTTAATTTCTTTGTTCAGTTCAGCTTTTCCTTCTTCTGTTACCGGGGTGATGCTTGCCCAGATCAGTTTAGAATCACCCGCATTCTCTTGAATTGTATGAACATACTTATCCAGCAAAGGCACATATTCATCCTCCTTTATACGGCCCTCCGGCCATCCATGCAAGCCTATATTAAACTGGATAACATCGTATGCTTCGGATGATACAACGTGCTTCAGATCAGAAAAAAGATATTCGCTATTGAGATGTTTTGGAGTTAACCAGTAATCCACATCCGCAATCTCTTTAAGACTGTCAATCACATACTGATGAAAGCCATTCATAACAGAATTACCGATGAGCAATACTTTTTTCAGATGCTCATGTCTTTCTTTTGCCGGAAAAAACTGCCATGGACCTCCCTCTGAATGCAAACCTAAATCCTTATCCGATTTACTAATAGATTTGCTGGTTATCAGTCCGATACCCCGCGTTCCATCCTTGTCAACGGCGC
>CAYXQX010000661.1:0-2535 GCA_964467485.1 uncultured Porphyromonadaceae bacterium
TGAAATGATTACACCCAAGGATTCCCTCCCACCTCCAGTATTCTTCAAATCACCATTGATTAGTGCCAGAAATGCAAAAATTGTATTCAGAAAATTCGGGACAGTAAGAAATCCTGGACAGTTTAATCCCGATAATATTGAAATTACAGGTCTGAACCTTAATATACTGAGGTTCGATCTGCAGCCTGATTCAGTAGCTTTTCGTTTACGTAATATGAATTTTTCGGAAGTTTCGGGCTTTTCAATAAAGGATATGGATGGTGAATTTCTTATCAATGATGGCTCCATTTGGGGAGAAAATATGGAGCTTGCCAGCGCCTATAGTACATTAAATATCCCTTCTGCTAATTTTAATATCCCGAAAACGAATGAAAGTGAAAAGCTGGTTGATATGCTGGATCTTACAGTGAGTTTTGATAGCCCTTCAGTTATAGATCCAAATGATATTAAGTATTTCTACCGTTCAGACTCAGTTAGTTATGACAAAATCAATTTCGAAGGTGATGTGATGATGAAACCATCGGAGTGGGACTTTTCAAATAGCAGACTTTATGTTGGTGATTGGATGGGGTTTGAAGGTGATATAAATATAAGTAGTCCTCAGTATTTGAATTCTTTCTACAACTCCAGCATTGATACTTTATGGTTTGATTTTGACAGACTTGCAAATAGTTATACCTCTCTTTTTATCGACTTTGATACTCTGAATTTACCTTTTCAAGTTCAAAAAATTGGTTCAGTATTCTTTAAAGGATCCATCGAGGGCCGACCCAAGGATTTCTATGCCGAAGGGGACTTGAAATCAGGAGCTATCGCATTAAACTGTAACTTATCTATTCATCCCGGAGAAGAACCGGAAATTTTGGAAGTCAAGGCTACCTACAGAGCATCATTGATTCATTTGGATAATTTTTTGGAAATGAAAACAGGCCTTGGCCTGGTTAGTGCAGATGGCATTCTAGAGGGGACATGGGATGGTGATTCACTGTATAAGCTGCGACTTGAGTCAATAATGCCTTTTGTGCAATGGAATGATTACTATTATACTAATGTCGATCTTGACGCAATAATTCAGCACAAGCTTTATGAGGCAGCAGTGATCCTCGATGATGATAACGGGAAGATAGATTTCTTTGGTAGAGTCAATCTCAGGCCGCCAGACCCTGTTTTTGATATTGATATGCTGGTTGAAGGGGCAGATTTGGCTAAACTAAATTTGTTTAAACCTGATTCTGTAGCAATGCTTGATTTGAATTTGCATGCCAGCTTCTCAGGAAAGGAGATTGATGATATTCAGGGACAGCTATGGATTGAGAACTCAAGTTTTAGAAATTCACGAGGGGAAATACCCTTGAAGGAATTGAACCTTGAAGTAGGTAAGAATTTTAGTGGGAAAAAGATTGTTCTTGTATCAGAATATGTGGATGGAAGAATGATTGGTGATATATATCTGGATGATTTATTTGGTCAGTTGGCAGCTGTGGGAGGGAGGTTTCTGCCGCTAAATATGAATGGCAATGTGGTAAATGAAAATCGTTTGAACGACTTTAGCTTTAATGTTAATTTTAAAAACCCACGTCCCATTTCAGAAGTATTGTTACCTGATTTTGTGTTTAAGGAAAATAGTCAGTTTAGCGGCTTTTTTAAATATGGTGGAAGAGAACTGGATATTGAGGGTAATTCCCCTCAGTTCCTGGCTAATCAGAAGCAGTTTACAGATTTTAGATTTAGGATTCGCGCTGAGGGTAATAATCTTGAACTATCTGCAAATCTGGAAAAAATTCAGTTGGATCAAAATAATGTATTCAGTAATATCACACTTGAGGCAACTATGCTTCCCGATTTGATGGAGACTAGTTTGAGTTGGTATGATAAAGATTCCTTGGAATATTTGTGTGAAATTAATCCCTCCCTTAGTTTCGAACCTGGGAAAGGGACACTTCCAAAAATGATCATCGATCTACCAAATTCATCTGTGTTTTTTAAGGAAAAACAATGGGAGATTGGTGATTCTCACTTCGAAATTGATAAGAAGTATTTTAGCGTTAGTGATTTAGCTTTTACAAGCCAGAATGAAAAGGTTTTAATTGATGGGGTGGTTTCAGATTTTTTCGGAGATACTCTTGAGCTGCAATTTAACTCTATGGATATTGGTGTAATTAATCAGATATCTTCTGGCGACAAGTTTGACTTGGTGGGATTGGTTGATGGGGAAGCAAAGATCTTTGATTTTTATGAAGGCGGCCTTTTCCTGGCTGACCTAAGGATAAATGATTTTGCTATTAATGGTGAAAAAATAGGAGTAACAGAAGTTAGAAGTCGAAGGGCTGAAAATAGTGATGATGTGCTTATCAATGTGCTCACTAAAAGAGGAGATTTATCCACCTTACAGATGGATGGTAAATACTCCCCAAAAACAGATAATTTGGATTTTCTGTTAAAGCTTGATAAACTCAGGCTTAATATTTTTGATCCCTTCCTGTTACCTGTGTTAAGGGATGTCAATGGTATTGCAACCGGTGATGTAAGTATTAC
>CAYXQX010000662.1:0-2530 GCA_964467485.1 uncultured Porphyromonadaceae bacterium
CCTCTTAGAAAACCACTGGCGGAGTCAGTAAGGTTACGAGCCATCTGTTTCATCCAATTACCATTTGCTTGTGGAATAATACCTGTTATTTCAACTTTTCTGGTTTTATAGTCAATGCAGAAAAGAACCATATACTTGACTAATCCTGAAATAGTATAAACTTCAGTAGTGAAAAAATCTGTAGCAACAAGAGAGTCCCAATGTGACTTTATAAATTCATTCCAAGTAGTTCTTTCTGGTCTATTTGGACAGGGCTCAATACCATGTTCCCTTAGAACTCTGCTGATAGTAGCAGGGGAGACTTTGATACCGAGATACTTAAGATAGCCATGTAGTTTTCTACAACCCAAGTGTTTGTTATCCTCAGCCATATCAATAATAAGCTGTTTGAGCTTATCTGTTATTCTTGGTCTCCCAAACTTACTTCTATGCTTTGAGCCATCGTATTTCTGAGCAACTAACTTACGATGCCATTTAAGAATAGTATCTGGTAAAAAAACAGAGCAGATTTGGGACAAGGCTTTTCTGCCCAACCTTCTGCCGAGAATTGCCAAACGTCTTCTCTGTTGATCAGATAGAAGAATACGTTTCTTCCCCGTAGCTTTTAGAAGCTCGTGTTTTAATATTCCATTCTCTTCCTTGAGATAATTTATCGCCTCCTGCTGCTGTCGATTTATCCATCCTGCAAGCATCATCAACAACATAGTGTAAGGCTTGGTTTTCATAATAATTACGATTACTACCAAAATAAAGTTTAGGTAGTGAAAATGATAGCTAATTTTCTAATTGTGCTGACATATCAGACATCCACTCCTGACTAAATAAAACATAATCTTCAAAATTAACTATACCATCTTTGTTAAAATCACAACCTTCACCCCACAATGGTTCAGACGTATTTTGAAGCCATTTATATGAAAATGCATTGATGTCAAAAAAATCAACAACACAGTCCTTAACTCCAATTCCTTCCACACTGGCAACATCAGAATTGGGGCAAACGATATTTGTGCTCAAAGTAATATCATAAGTCATATTAGAAGAGTAGTAGTTACCGTTGCTTACTTTGATAAAATACCTGCCGCTCTTAGGACATATCCATGAAAAATGTATTTCCTCATCCCAAAAATTTGAAGGTTGGAAAATTTTTGTTTTTGAATTTCTTGAGTACAACCCAACTGTTGCATTCTGTGAATAGTTGTTAACATCAACAACATAAGTGCCGCTTTGTATTGCATCAAAGCAATACCATTTTTCTTGAGGACCTTGCCAGGAACTTGTCCCAGGGGTATACATTTCAAATTCACCTTCTAAAGTTACCGCATTATCCAGCATCGTTGGATACTTAAGATCGATATCAACACCGGTTGTATTTTCTCTCCATTGATAAAATTCTTGATATTTTTCAACATCGAGACATCCAAATTCATAATCTTCAAATCCAAATATTGGTGTCTTTGCTCTTATATACAAAGTTGAACTATACATAGACGAGGTTGAACCAAGCGGAATATCCGTCAGTGTATACTCACCAGGCTCTGTTACCATTGTAGATGATATCATGCTGCCATCCGGATCATCCTTATCAGCATAGACCTGTACAAATAAAGGCTCCCCATCCCACGCATCATAACTAATGTTACCAGAAACACTACCAAGCCCAACCATTCTTATACGTGTGTTGTTTTTATCTGCGGATGTATATTCATATCCGTTTGTATCAGCATAACTCGATATAACAGAAAGAAACTTGCCAGGCAACTTCGAAATAATAGATATGCTATTGTCACAAAAGCTTACTCCTCCCTCTTGTATCACCGCCATAATTGGACTTAAACTCATCCAGTAACCATAATAATCCATTTTCTGGTATTCATATGAGTTTCCAGAGGCATAACCATTAGAAATTACAATCTCAATTTTTATGCTGCCTGGAACATCTTTCTTATCTTTAGAAGGGCTAAAATAAAGAGTGTATCTTCTATTTTCATTAAAATCTGCCAAATCATTGAAAGTTATCATTCCATTAACACCGTAAGGTAGTGGATCATATCCCAGAAATACTTCTGCAATGTCAAGATTGCCAGAGGCCTCTATGTCTTCTTCAAGGTCATCTGCAATATCATAAAAAATCACCTGATCTTCATACCAAAATGACACTCTTGGCATTCCAGGACCCGGATAGATATTGATCTGCCAAGGCGACAATACTGGTATGTCGCAAATATATTCAGGCTGAAGATCAAGATCCAATTGCCAATCGCGTTGTGTTTTGCCTGGCAAAATCCCCCCAAGCGTCGCATCATAATCAATTCCTTTTCCTATCGTACCGGCAACTGGATAATTGAAATAATCAAATCCAGGTAAAAGCTCTCTCAAACTAACAGGATCCGGGTATCTCGATGAACCCACAACAGGATTAATATCTATTTCTATCTGATTTGCAACATCAGTGATCAACGTACCGTAAAAATCTACAAATTGCGTATTGCCATATGAGTTTCCATCATAACTCCAGTATCCCCAGCAA
>CAYXQX010000663.1:0-2529 GCA_964467485.1 uncultured Porphyromonadaceae bacterium
AAATTCAAAATCAAGGTTGGCTCTTACATCGTCCAGGAACACTACTTCGGTTTTTTCATCCACTTCCTCAAATAGGAATGGATCTTCTGTTATTTTTTTGTTCTTGGATCCGATATACGTTAAAGGAACAACTGTTTCTACTGCGAGTCCTAGCAGGGATTTTCCTGAACGTCCATGAGAGGATCCTATTTCAGAAAGTTTACCGTCCATTGCTATGATAGCTTTTGTGTTTGATCTGTCTTTATATGAATGGATCAGGTATCCTATGGCACTCATTTTCGATAGGAAATGTTGTGCAACTTCATAGGCTTCATCATCAGTAATGTCTTTGGGATCTTTATCCCAGGAGAAATTTGATGCGTTTATAAGAAATTGCAGAAAGTCACACTTTTTGCCTTCCGCTGTTAATTCGATATCATAGTTTCCTTTTTCCTGGAAGATTTTAAGTAAGGGTGTTGGTGTTAGTGTAGCATCAAATTTGGTTATTTTATCAGACCATACACATTGAGTTAATTCATTATAAGGAACTTCCTGGATCTTATCTGCTGTGATTTTCCAAACGATATTTCTGAAATATATCATTTGATGGTCAGGGTGTGGTTCTTCGAATTGAGGGTGCATAAACTCCAGGTTTGATAAACTATCAGGGCCCAAGTACATTTTGCCTCCTTTATATAGTTTATTAAGGATTTTTTTTGGTGCAATCACCTTTGTGAAATCCATCACAAAATCCTTAATAGCGTAGGCATCTACATTTTCAATCACAAAGCCATTTCTGTGAGCAAAGATATACTCACCACTTTCCATCATTATTCTGCCGTAACCTCTATTTTCAAGGAAATTGTAGCAGTTAGCATAATCAAATTCAATCCTTTGGAATTCTTTACCATTTTTCTCCCATATTTCGATTTCCCAGTAAGTTTCTGATTCTTCAAGCGGTTGGGCAGATTCAAAAAGTCCATCGGTGTTAAATCTCCATTTATGCCTTCCTATTTTGAAGTAAGGGAAGTTGATCAGGACATCTTTATGTTTTACAGCAAAGGTTTCATGGGTTTCCATTCCCCAGAGTTTCTTTATTTGAAAATCTGTTAATGTTGTGATTTTGAAAGTTTGGACAAAGGAACCTGATCCATCAGGCCTGTTCATGGCTGTTTCAAAATCCTTCTTTAATTCATCTTCTCTTTTTTTGAGGGTCTTGGTTAGAAGATCATCGATGCCTTTATCCTTTTTTGCATTGAGTTTTATATGTCCGAAATATATTTCGACATTAAGATCTTCGTTAATCAATTGTTTGAAGTAAGATCTGTAATTTTTGATTGCGGAAAAGAAAGTGTTTGGCCTCAGATCTACCCGGATCGAAGGTTTAATCGTTGTTGAAAGATCATCCCAATCAGAGTCCAGGACAAAAACAACTTCTTTGATATTGCAATCTCTTACCAGTACAAACATTTCATGAGGGATCCCTCCGTTTTGTCCTAGATTATGAATTCCCATTATCCCTACTGAGGGGTTGCCGTGTTTCGTTGCTTTCTCGGCCTTTTTTTCTCCTTCCTGTATAAACAATCTTGGGATAGGAGTTTTCAAGGCGTAGCACTCCCGAATGTATTGAGGGAAGTATAGGTGTGAGCCGGATCCTTTTGGCGAAGAATATTTAATTGATTTTCCTTCTTTGTCTTGATGCGCCTGGGGGTTCTCCCATCTTACTCGGATAAGATGTTGTTTTGTTTTAGATTTCTCAGGTTTATACATCACTCGTTTCCCTTCGAGGGTGTAATAATAGATAAGCAGATCATTCCCGGAAGGATCAATCTCATTCCACTTATTTCTTGTGCCTTTCCTGAATACTTGGGTTTGAGTGAGATTATTTATATCATCATCATCACTACATTTAGCAATAACATCGCTTTTATTCAATCCACTTTCTGCAAGTTGTATCTCACAGAATGATTTTTTAGATGTTGCTTTTTTGGTGGTGGGTTTACGAATAGGTTTTTTTGGTTCTGTAATATCAATATGGTAATGATTGGCTATGTGGGTGAGTGCTTCAGGGTATGTCATGTGTTGGCAGTCCATGAGATAATTTATAGGCGTTTTAGCACTATAATCGCAATGGAAGCATTTGGCAATTTTTTTTGATGGTGTTATGATTAATCCTTTGCCTTTTGCTTCTTTCCCACAGGAAGGGCATTTTGTGTAATAGGAGTTTCCTTTTTTAGTAATTGGTTGGAAATTATGAATGATTTCATGTAATACTCCTCTTTCTTTTATTTTTCTAATAGTATCTTCAGGGATCATGAATTTAGACTTTAGGGCGGGTTATTTTAAAATTGCTTAGTATTTCATTGGCTTGTGTTGTTAATTCATAAGCCTTTCTATCGAGGCCATCATATGCCACAGAATTTTGTCCAGGCATTAGTGAAAAGACTCTATCTATATTCTGTATCCAAAATTTAGCCATTTGTTGATCATTATAATCATAGGCATTAAGGTAAGTGTTTAGGTGTCTAATGGTGGCATTGATTTGTGCCG
>CAYXQX010000664.1:0-2528 GCA_964467485.1 uncultured Porphyromonadaceae bacterium
TGGCCCAAATTACAGTTGGTTGCTGAGTTTATAAGAACCTTACGAGAACGAACTCTTCAGAATGATTCACCCCTCGATGATGGTTTACACCCCGCTGGTACTTTGGATGGGGGCATTGGAGGAACACATGATGAATATACCAATACATATTGGAATCTGACTGGTCTGAATGCTTTCATACAGGCGGCCAAGTGGTTAGGGAAAGAAGATGAAGCGAAGGAATGGCAAAAAGAATATGATGATTTTATGATAACTTTCGAGCAAGCTGCTAAGCGAGATATGGCTACTGATCCCAATGGCATTAACTACCTGCCTATGCTTATGGGTGAGGCAGGAAAGAAACAGCTTCCCCAGAGAGCTCAATGGGCCTTTTGTCATGCTGTTTATCCTGGTCAGATTTTCTCAGCGAATGATCCCCTGGCAAATGGCAATCTGAAAATGCTGGAGGCTACAGAAAAAGAAGGAATGGTTTATGGTACAGGCTGGGATGCAACAGGAATATGGAATTACTTTGCTTCCTTCTACGGCCACGCATGGTTGTGGCAGGGAGAAGGCCAAAAAGCAGCTAAGCAGCTCTACGCTTTCGGTAATCATGCTGCCCCCACCCTGGTTTGGCGTGAAGAACAATCACTCAAAGGTGAAAAATTCAGGAAGGTTGGCGATATGCCGCACAACTGGGCCAGCGCCGAGTTTATACGTCTGGCTATACACTTGCTTGCCCTCGACCGCGGCAATGAACTTCATCTCTTTGAAGGCCTGCCCCCGGAATGGACAAAGGCAGGGATGAGGACTGAACTCAATGGTATAGCCACACCTTTCGGCCCGCTGAGCCTTGAGCTGGAAGTATCGGGAGACGGGAAAAGTGCAACACTGAAAATCGACGCTCTCCCCGACCCTTCTTGCAAAAATATCATTGTACACCTCAACAGCTTTAAAAAGGAAAAAAAAGAAACTATCATTCTTAAACCGGGAGAGGAAAACATGATTAACATTCAAATTAAATAATGATTTGAAAACCCCGAATACTATGGATCATTTAACATCTCTGAGACATACCCTACACAAATATCCTGAAATTTCTAATAATGAATATCAGACTGCGGAAAGGATTACCGAATTCATAAAAAAGTACAAACCCGACGATATTATCAAACTAGGTAATACAGGAAGGGCATTTGTATTTAATAGCAAGAAGCCCGGGAAAACGCTGATGTTTAGAGCAGAGCTGGATGCCCTGCCGATCAGAGAGGAAAACAACATCCCTTATATCTCTCAAAATAAAGATATTGCCCACGCCTGCGGCCATGATGGCCATATGACAATCATGGCAGGACTGGCGGAACGAATTTCAAATACTCCCCCAATAAAAGGCCGCGCAGTTATTCTTTTTCAACCCGCAGAAGAAGTTGAACAGGGAGCCAGGGATGTTGTTGAAAATCCCATTTTTAAGAAATTTGAACCCGACTATATTTTTGCACTTCATAATATCCCCGGTATACCAAAAAACAAGATACTTTTAAAACATAGCACATTCGCTTCAGCATCCAAGGGACTGACAATTAAACTAATTGGAAAAACCTCGCACGCCGGTGAACCAGAGAATGGTATAAATCCGGCAGTTGCAATATCGGAAATTGTTCGTCAGACAAACAAGCTTGTCAACAATCGATCTAATTTTAAAGATCTTACCATATCAACTTTCATTCATATAAAACTTGGGGAAATTTCTTTCGGAACGTCCCCGGGCTATGGCGAAATCAGGATGACCTTAAGGGCTTTCGAAAATCAGGATATGGAATTCTTGTCAAATTCCATTGAAGATATTATCAGGACAATTTGTGATAAAGAAAAACTGGGATTTGATCTGGAGTATTCAGAGGTATTTCCAGCAACGGTGAATGACAGGGAGTGTGTGGAGATAATTGCCGGGGCTGCAGACAGGAATAAACTGAATATTGAATATCTGGAAAAACCATTCCGGTGGTCGGAAGATTTTGCCTATTATACGGAGAATTATAAAGGAGGTTTTTTTGGTTTGGGATCCGGAATTGATCAGCCACCACTACATAACCCTGACTTTGATTTTCCAGATGATATAATTGAATCTGGAATCAATATGTTCTTTGAAATTTATAAAGCGGTTTTACAGTAATAACAATTTAAAGGTGGGATTTTAACAGTTATGTCAAGTACTTCAAAAATCAATATTTATCATAAGGCTCTGGAAAATAATATCAAATTTATTAAATCACTCCTCGGTGAAGGGCCCATATTATCCGCTGTAGTAAAAGGAAATGCCTATGGACATGGGATATCTTTATTAATTGAATCTCTGGAAAAGGCAGGAGTAAATCATTTCTCAGTATACTCTTCTTCAGAAGCTAAGGAGGCGTTAAAGTTTAAAGCGCCCTCATCAACTTTGATGATAATGGGATTTGTGTTAGACGAAGATTATGATTGGATAATAAGAAACGATGTTCAATTCTATGTTTCCAATTTATATGAATTGAAAAAGGCCATCGAGGTTT
>CAYXQX010000665.1:0-2526 GCA_964467485.1 uncultured Porphyromonadaceae bacterium
AGAAAAGTGTCCGCTTTAATCCGGAATACCCGTCCGCTTTCACCGGAATATGCACGGGAGGAAAGAATAGAAGTATTTGTTGCTTGATAATCGTCTAAAGGCCTGCTAAACCATTTAATTTCTTATTTAACACTATTAGACAAGTATAGTGCCAAACTTTTCTGTATTGTATTTTGCTTTGTAAGTGACAGAATATCAGGATGAAAAAAAATGTGAATTAATTCACACTAGTGGATGGCTGGATGCCCTGAAAGTACTAAATATCGTAGTGGCTACGAAATATAGTAATCATGGTGTATGAGAAGACTGCTAAACTGGTCTTTTTATGCCGAGCTTTTTTATTCGTGATTCAAGTGTTGTGGGTTTCATGTCCAGGATGCCGGCGGCCCCAAATACACCCCTGATTCTCCATGAGGTGCTTTCAAGAACTTTAAGGATGTGTTCCCTTTCATTATCAGCCATAGAAGTCAGTCTCTGGTTGTCGGGGCCGGTGTTTAGATGGTCGAACCAATCGCCGATCTTCAACTCGACTCCCTGACTGAAAATCATGGCTCTCTCAATGGTGTTCTCAAGTTCTCTGATGTTACCCGGCCAATTATAGTTTTTCAATCGGGATAACTGTTTGTTGTTGATGATTTGAACTTCTTTACCCATTTTGGGATTATATCTGGCAATGAAGTGATTTACAAGATCAGGGATATCATCTTTATGGTCTTGCAGGTTGGGACACAAAATAGGGAAGACTTTCAATCTGAAGTAAAGATCTTGTCGGAATGTTCCTTCCAGTACCAGTTGCTCGAGATTTCGGTTGGTAGCGGCAAGAATTCGCACATCAACCTTCTGGGTTTTGGAACTACCCACTCTTTCAAATTCACCCTCCTGCAACACTCTCAGGAACTTGGACTGGAGGCCTACTGGTAGGTCGCCAATCTCATCCAGGAATATGGTTCCCTTATTGGCAAGTTCGAACCTACCTATCTTTTTCTCATAGGCTCCTGTGAAGGCTCCTTTTTCATGACCGAAGAGCTCGCTTTCTATTAGTTCGCCGGGCAAGCCAGGGCAATTTACTTTTACAAGGGAGTTGTTTTTTCTGTTGCTATGAGCATGAATAGCCCTGGCAACCAGCTCCTTGCCTGTGCCTGTTTCACCCTGTATAAGAACAACGGAGTCGGTTTTTGAAACGAGTTCAATTTGTTGGAACATCTTCACCATGGGCTTTGATGAGCCGATGATCTCGCGGAAATTATGCTCCTGCTTGATCTCTTCTTTCAAGTAGAGGTTTTCCTCCTCCACCATGCGCTGTAGGTCCTCAAGCTCCTGGATGGCCTTCTTAAGTTTCTTTTCTACTCTGATCTGCTCTGTAACATCTAGTCCGGATACAACAACAATTTTCTCCCCCGGGATATCTAAAAGACTCGCGTTTACGAGAAGGTTTTTTACTTCTCCTTTTTGGGTTGTTATTTTAACAGGCAATTTTTTGATCACTCCTTCAGAGTGCAGGCGTTCCATCGTTTCCTGCGTCTGGTTGTCATCATCCCAGAAATTGTGATTAAAGGGACTCATTTTCAGCATCTTTTCGGCTTTAATATCAAAGAAATCGGCAGCGCTGTCGTTTACCTCAAGCCTCTTTTTGTTTTTCAGATCCCAGATCTGCATCGGGATAGGGTGCTGCTGGAATGCTTTTGAGAATTTCTTTTCGCTTGCTATCAGGCTGTGCTCATGTTTTTTTCTTTCAGTGATATCCTGTAGCGTTCCAAACATTCCCGTCGGACTCCCATTCTCATCCACTTTAAGGCTACCACGACCATGTACCCACCTTGCTTTACCATCCTTAGGCCTGACGATCATATATTCCCTGTCGAAAAAAGATGTTTTGGCAAAAACCTCTTCGAGGAGATAAGAGTGCAAACCCTTCTTGTGGTCGGGGTGAATGAGGCCTAGCCATCCCTCAATATCTTTGGAGTAGTCACCATTTATTCCAAAAATTTTATCGAGAGTACTTGAGCTTGTCCAGATACCTTCCAGCACATCAAGATTGTAGGATCCCAGTTGTGCTACTTCCTGCGACTCAAAAAGATTCTTTTCGCTTTCCTCCAGTTTCTTTTTTAACTGCTTTATCTTGGTTTTATCCGTAGGCTTTTTGGGATCCTTTTTCGTCATGTTTTTCTTATTTGATCAGCAAATCTACACAAAAAAAACATGATAGGTTGGAGATATACGAAATGGCGTAGGGAATATATAATACTACCCGATATTCAGACCACTGGTTAAGGTGATAAATAATACTTTTAAACCAGTAGTTATGAAACAAAAGAGAACAAAACATTCGTCAGCTTTCAAGGCAAAAGTTGCGATTGAGGCTCTTCAAGAGCGAGAAACATTGAGTGAATTAGCAAAAAAGTATGAGATTCATCCAAACCAAATTACGCGTTGGAAGAAGGAGTTTTTGGAGCGGGCCCCCGAGGTTTTTGAAAAAAAGGCTCCGGAAAAGCAGGAAGAAGTTGACGTAGATAAGCTCTATGCCAA
>CAYXQX010000666.1:0-2524 GCA_964467485.1 uncultured Porphyromonadaceae bacterium
TTGATCAGCTTTTTGTGAGGAAATCGGGTATTCATAATCCTTTGTGTCCGAATGAAACCAGACTATAGATTCATTAGATATTTCCCAACCTATCTTTTCGTAAGCAACCTATCGATCTCCATGCCCAGGTAGAATCATACGGTATGCCAAACCATCGTTAAATACGCGAATTTCGAGCGTAAAAGCCGATAATGTTTTTTGCTGTAATATAGGGATTGTGATAAAATTAAAGTTATTGTGGGCTTGAGAATGAACACCCCGCCATTTATAGTCAGTATCTACAGTGCCTCTTTTGATACTGTCAAGAACAGTAGCATTCTTTCCATAATTTATGTCATTAATTTTAATATCAATAGGTGTTGATTTTAATTCAACATTGCCCATAAAATTTGCAACAAGATATAATTGTTGCTCTTGCCCCTCTTTTATCTGAACTACTAGATTATCATCTGGACTGCTAATTTCAACAATCGAAGAATCGCATCCTGAAAAGATTAAAGAAATAATTACGAATAAAAAATATTGCATTACTATTTTGTTAGAAAACATATCAGCTCCTTACTATGTATAAAAGAAAATTTATAATTCAATTCTGTTGCTTTTTTTAATAATTATTTAAATACTTCTGATGGAATTTCTTGTTTTTTTATTCCGGGTCCTTCATAATAAATAAACAAGTCTTGGCCACCACCATTTTGGAAATACCTCACTTCAATGAAATGTTTACTTCTATCTAGTTTGATTTTGCCAGATTCTTCCAAATAACCGTGGGGTCCATTGTTACTCACAATCAATTTATTGTCAATATAAAGCTCGCTTCCATCATTTGACCCTGTGTAAAAAGTATATTCACCATCTACCTCTATGTTTATTAACCCAAGGAATTGAAGTGCATAATGATCCATATTTGTTTCAATATCCGCAAAGCTAATTGTATTAACGGATCCAGTTTTGTCATGAGTTAAATTTATAAAGTCCGGAACTTCCTCGCAGAGTTTATCATAATACTTGTAAATTAATCCACTCTTCGGGTTATATTTTTCATAAAATGTTGTCATAACCTGGCTTGCATTATAACCGTCATTAAATGCTCTGACTTTTAAGACTGTATTTTGAGAAATTTTTAAGGGCGCTCTATATATTATTGATGATTCATCTGGTTCACTACCATCCAGAGTATAATACATTGTTGCATTCTGTGTTTGACTGCTTAAAGTAACAGATACGTTTTCATGATAAAACACATTGTCTGGTGATGCTTCGGGTGTAGAAACTGTCAGTTGGTCAAACGTTCTGGAGTTGGTTCTACTTACTCCATATTTTGCATGAATAACTTTTGCTCTAACATTGCAATGTTCCACTTTTTTGAAAGGAGAAGTATAAATAAACGATTCTTCATTTGGTTCTTGGTCATTTAATGTATAATAAATTGTCCCGAAACCTGAAGGATTTTCAATTGTAACAAATCCTTGAATATCGCGTTCTGATGCGGGCTCAGTTAGAACAGGAATCTGGCTACGACAAAATTCAGAAATATTATCCATTTCTCCGGTAAAGGGTCTAATAGAAAAACTGTAGTTGAAAAACTGAGGTGAGACAGCATATTCCTTCAGCAAAGTAGCTTTTTCAATTCGTTCTACATTATCAAGACCGTTACCAACGCCCCTCTGTTTAGCATCAATGCACAGCGTAATTGGATCACGACGAACTAATTGAGAAATTAGAGTAGCTTTCTCTAAGTCTTTTATGGTGTAATGTAGTGCATTCATGGCAAAAGGTTTGTCTCTACTTACAAAAGCAAATCCGGCATCATCATTATTTTTGAAAGCTACCCATCTTATGTCTTGTCTGCTGGCGTTTTCCTGTGGGACGCCATAAGGAACAAACTGTTTGTCTACTGTACTATTATATCTTGCTAATTTAGCGCCAATCTTTCGATCACAATAATTCTCGTGAGGTCCAGATCCAAAATATTCCATATTCTCATATTCACCCGCTAATGTCATTATAAGTCCAATTTTGGGTAGAGACGGTAGATTACCAATGGGAATTATTTGATTATCGACTAAGATCATTCCATTGCCCATAATGCTGTACGTACAGTTATGCTTAAACCGATCTTTTTTATTGCCTGAATATTTACTCTGAACATTGATCTGTACAGTTTTATTATTCAAATTGTCAACTTGTATTGAGACTACTTTCTGTGCTAAGCTATCAAGACCAACATCTTGCCATTGAGATGCTAATAACTTATCATTAGCTGTGGGAGCACGATATGCATTAAGAATGGGACCACCTAAGTTTTTATCATCAGAATAAAATAGTGTTTCCCCTTGATATGTGTACTCTGTTATTACACCATTTTTTTTACAAAATATAATTTTAAAGTTAGAGCCATTTACTGATATCTTATCCCCATTTTGGGTAAATGAAATATCAGGAATATCTTCAATATTCATCATTGGCCTGGATGCATTTTTTGATGGGATTTTTAACTGTTCCCAAGCTACTTCGTGCCCTA
>CAYXQX010000667.1:0-2510 GCA_964467485.1 uncultured Porphyromonadaceae bacterium
GCTCTGCTGCCAAATAGAGAGATATTCTGCCATTTTTACACCTGTTGATTGGTATTATAATCCGATTTGAACTACGGTTCCTTTGATACTGATCCCCATTGTTGAAACATAGAAAGTCCTGGCCCCACAACCACAGGCAGGTGCACACGGATGACCCCGCAGAACGACAAAGGCGGCTCCAAGGACGTGTTTCTCCGATTGCCTGGCAGCATATCAACTTCCATGGAAGGTTTGAGTTCTTAGATCCACCCGCGCCCATCGATCTTGAATCGGTGGTTCAGGATCTTGTCAGAGGGGAGTTCAGTATTTCTGAGGCTCTGAATTGAACCTTTTTGAGGGGATGTGCAAAAACCCCCCATTTCCATTATCTCGCGTTAATTAGCTTTCAAATGTGGGATAAAAGCATAAGTATATTTCTTCTACAGGTTTTGATAACTACCTTGATCATAATCCATTATTAAACCTTTCAACAAAAAAATAGTAGCCGTGTTTTACACAAGTACCCTCGATCCACGAAGTGGGCCCGACAGGATTCGAACCTGCCCTACGGTGGTGGATAACGGCCAATAACCAAGATGGCTACCTTCTTACAGGATCAATCTGGTTGTAATATAAATGTAAATACAAATAGAATGCCACGAATAACTGAAGATAATCCTAATAAATAAGTAACTAAAAAAGGAAAGGGGCTGACCACTAAGCCAACCCCTAAACGTTATCTAAAATTCACTTCCCGGGAATCTCTATTCTTCAATAATGATTTTCTCTTGCGGTACTGGGATAGGTGGATAAGTGGCATCTATTCCGCTGACGTCACCATTGCAGAATCCACTTCCCCAGCCACCATCCACACAACCAAAGGCGCTGAAGCGATAACCGGGGAATTCTACTGAGTACTCATCAGCAGGAATAAAGAAGACCAGGATATTTTTGATGATCGCTGCCCGGGCGTTGCTCTTAATGTCAGCCATCCCACTCTCTGTTGTAGATACACCCAATTGCCAGCCATCATTATAATAAACCACATACCACAGGTCAGTTCCCTGGAAATAATCCAGGGTGTAGGGAGGAACAAACTGGAAGTTGTTGGCAGGGTCATTATCGCTGTCCAGCACAAATCCATACTGATAGATATCATCCCCCGGGTCCAGAGGAATGTCTGAGTCCAGTACCATTATGCCAATTAATTCATCTCCTTCTGGCATCGGACCTGCGTCGGGAGCACAAATGGTGAGCACATCCCCAACCTGGGTACCGCACTCAAAGTATGTATGACCGTGGTAATTGTCTACTCCTTGCACTCCGAACGCACCTATAAAACCCATATGCCAACTTATACCAACGCCCATTACATCCTCATTAATTTCCGAATTTTTATCCGATACAGTTCCATCTCCTGTTCCATCCTTTTGTAGTTTTTCCGTTAGAGACATGGTCAGCAATGGATCAGCATTAACATGGATTAAGAAAGGCAAAATTGATTCAAGTTGGGGAGTTAGTGAATTACTGAGAACAATTTGGACATCCATTGCCACGTCGAAGGCATCATCCGCATCTTCAATTGCAGATGCGGCAGCAATTGCGCCATCGATTTCTGATTCGTCGTTTCCAACGCGGTAGTCGTTATTGTCAGGCCAAGTATCCCAGTGGATTTCGAAAATATAGTTAATCCCCTGCCCAGGGGTGAACTCGAGCATATAGCCACCCTCCTGATCGGTTGTGGTTGAGGCAGCAGGGACACAATCCTCCTTACAGCTCTTATCCACAACGCTCAGTCCGATACCACCGACAGTCCCCTCCCCCTCATTCCGCTCACCATCGGAGTTCTGATCATAATAAACACCTCCCTCCAGCACGATAAGCTGCAAATGGGGAGCAACAGGATCATCCTGTTCAACCTCCTCTGGGCATTTGCAGTCTTCCTCGCCGGGACAGTCCGGATTCCTGCAACTTATACTCTTTAGATCGCAAACCAACGGTTCATCACAATATCCAGACATACCAATACAGGGCGAATTACAATAAGTCTTTTCAGTATAACACCCGCTACACCCGCTTAATAGCAGCACTATTCCAATAACGATTGCCAGCCATTGATATTTTTTCCAGTTCATTTCCAACTCCTCCTTTAATGATATTCAATTTAGGGTGGCTGCGCCTCTCCAGTGTCACCTATATACTTCCGCGATCACCATCAGGAAGAAGATCCAATATGTACTAAAAAAAAGAGAGTTTGTATTCCAAATTATAATAATTCATTGAAACTTTTAATGATCTTGATATAAAACCACTATATACGAATTAATATCATAAATCAAGCGTTTCATTCGAGGTCAGGAAGAATAATCCTATATGGGAATTTTTGCATAGCCCTGGAGAATACTTTTTGGGGGGATATGCAAAAATACCAGCTCTTACTTTGTTATTCTTCTATTCATAATACTTACGTAAACGATAATTTACTTAAGTATTACAGAGGGTGAAAACCAATCGAAATCAGGATTTATAAT
>CAYXQX010000668.1:0-2503 GCA_964467485.1 uncultured Porphyromonadaceae bacterium
TATCACCTACCTCGATATTAACCTGATATTCATCTCAGCTACGCTTTTCATGAATATTCTAAAAGAATCGGGTGGTATAGCTTTTGTTGTTAGGGCCATAATAAAGACCTTCTATAAAAGTAGGGTCTTACTACTGATTTTATTAACCTTCCTTCTATTAATACCTGGAGCTTTAACAGGTGCAGGAAGTGTAACAGTTCTTATTACAGGTGGCTTGGTTGCAGTGGTATTGAATTATATGGGTATCAAGAAAATCCGAATAGCTGCCATTATTTTCCTTATTGCAGGATTGAGTGCTGCAGCTCCTCCGGTTAGCTTATGGGCTATGATGACAGCAGCTGGTGTAAACATGCCTTATGTTGGATTTTTTATGCCTCTTCTGATCCCATGTGTATTGGGAGCTCTTTTCACCATATTCTTTCTGGGATGGAAAGGAACAAAGATCGATGTTGAAAAGGCTTTTGAGGAATTACCTAAACCTCCGGAAAAAATGAATTGGTGGCGCATAATAATACCATTCCTGATTTTTTTCGGTTTGATATTTATTGGCAGAAAATGGCCTCATGAAACCCCGGTTGTAGGCATGCCGCTTATGTTTCTATTAGCGGCCCTGGCTTCATATATCTTATCCCCTGTTAAACTAAAACTGTTCAAAATATCAACTGAAACTATTAAGCAATTGCTTCCACTGATCGGAACACTAACTGCAGTTGGAATTCTTGTGCAAATCATGACTCTTACAGGAGTTAGGGGCTTGCTGGCCATCATGTTCATAACCCTGCCAACAATTCTCGTTATCGGAAGTCTTTTTGTTTTCCTACCAATAACAGAATCTGTCCTGATGTATGGCTCAGCAGCTGTTTTCGGAGTGCCTCTGGTGCTCTTATTCAACACCATTGGACTTAATCCTATTGTTGCTCTGGCAGGTATGAGTATCATATGGCCCCTGGGCGATGCATTACCGCCCACTGCAATTATTGGCAGATTAACCGTGGATGTTGTAGGCACTAAAGAAAAGTATAGTCAATTTTTAATACAGTGCCTGGTCCCGGCAATTGTTATATGCATTTTAGGAACCTTGATGGTGATTTTTAGTAAGGAACTTGGATTTTTAACAGGTATTTGAAATAAATGAAATGGATCTTATAAGCACAATAATATCAGTAATTTATTACCTTTTTATAGCCTTCATATCCGTATTAATAATTTACAATCTCATCACAACAAAAGATTGGAAGAAGGAGGTAATATATATTGTTATCCTGATGCCTTTTTTACTTCGATTATTCTTACTTAAATAAGGCTGTAAAATGGAAATAAAGATTATCATCAGAAAAATACTGTTCAGTACTGCAGGCCTTGTTATATTGGTATTTGCAGGAATAGAATTTTATCAGCATCGCCATCATAAAGAAGCAGTCGTTATCAATGACCAGGTTAAGGTAAAAAAGCTTGGTGACTATTTTGAAGGAATTCAGGGAACAATAAACGATTGCAACATATACATTATTGAGGGTAAAAACCCGGGTGCTACAGCACTTATTCTTGGAGGCTCTCACCCTGAGGAACCTGCCGGAAGACTGGCAGCCTGGGTTATGGTGGAAAATGCTGCTGTCGAAACCGGTAGGGTTATACTGGTTTTATCCGCTAACAGGAGCGCAACAACAGTTACCAGGCCTAGTGGAGCTTATCCTACTAAATATACTATTCCCACAGAATGGGGTGGTCAGGTCTTCAGGATGGGCGACAGATGGTCAAACCCTCTCGACCAATGGCCGGATCCTGAGGTCTATATTCATTATCCAAGTGGACAAAACCTTGCTTATGTGGATATTCGTAATCTGAACCGTACATGGCCGGGTAGAGCCAGCGGTACCTTAACTGAAAAAACTTGCTATGCGTATATACAACTTATTGAAAAAGAGAAGGTTGATCTGGTTATTGATTTGCATGAAGCCGAGCTTCAGTATCCCGTTATTAATACAATCGTTGCTCACGAAAATGGACAGGAGCTAGCTACTCTGGCCTCTATGATGCTAACTGATTTTGAGGGATTTAGTATAGGTACAGAGTTTTCACCAAAAAACCTTCACGGACTTTCACATCGGGAGATTGGAGATCATTCCGGCGCTGTTTCTCTTTTATTAGAAGCTCCGGAGCCTTTTCTAGACGCGACAAGGGGCATCACAGGTGAAAAACAATTGCTTGAAGGTAAAGATGAGTTTGTTGTGAAAGCCGGCGAAAATGGACTCCTGTTTGCTCCAATAGATGAAAATGGTTGGCCAATAGGTGTGAGGGTAGGGAGGCATACTTCCACTATCCTTCAGATCTTCGAAAGTTGGAATGAGTATTATCCGGATAAATTCCTTTTGTGTGATAATGTTCCCAGATATGCTGAGGTCAAAAAAAATGGCGTTGGATTCTATCTTAAAAACCCTAAAGATGTTGAGGATAAATACCTCGTATTTGAATAAGAAATAATAGTAATATCACAATTGACTAA
>CAYXQX010000669.1:0-2500 GCA_964467485.1 uncultured Porphyromonadaceae bacterium
ATTGGCAGACAAGAGTGAGGGGAGAGAGCTTTGAAAGTCAATCATCACTAATCCCAAAATTGTACGTTGGCGGTGAAGCATTTGATAGGATTTTTGGTTCGAATACAATCAATATCATCCCACAGGGATCTGCCGAGCTTATTTTTGGCGTTCAGGTGAATTTTACCGATAATAACGCTCTCCCCGAAAAAGTAAGAAGAAATACAACATTCGATTTTGATAATAAAATCCAAATGAATGTCTCCGGACAGATTGGAGACAAGCTTGAACTTGGGATAACTTACAATACTGAAGCAACATTCAATTTTGAGAATAAAACCAAAATTGCATACACAGGCAAGGATGATGAGATCATCAGGAAAATAGAGGCTGGTAACGTAAATCTGCCCCTTTCCGGATCTCTTATTACTGGGAGCCAGAGTCTTTTTGGTTTGAAAACGGAACTGCAGTTTGGCCGATTAACGGTAACCAGCATCTTTTCTCAGCAGGAAGGACAAACCCAAACCATAGATGTTGAAGGTGGTGGTGTTACAAATAAGGTGGAGATAGGGGCTGATGATTATGAAGCTAATAAGCACTTTTTCCTTTCACAATATTTTAGAGATAATTATGATAAGTCCCTGCAAAACCTACCAATTATAAGCTCAGGAGTAAATGTTACAAAAATTGAAGTCTGGGTAACAAATAAAAATAACAATTTTGATGATTCCAGAAACCTGGTTGCCTTTCTCGACCTTGGTGAAGGGAATTTACCTGGTGATACAAATATTTTCAATAATGATTTTGTAAAATATAATTCTCCGGCAAAGTACCCTTCAAATAATACCAACGATTTGTATCAAAATATACTGGATAATTATTCCTCAGTAAGAGATATTAGTCAGGTAACAGGTACCTTAGCTCCACTTGCTGCTTACAATTTCTCAGCCGGACAGGACTATGAGAAAATTGAGAACGCCAGAAAGCTGCAATCAACAGAATACGAGGTAAATACCAAGCTGGGGTATATTTCACTTAGTCAGGGCTTGAATGCAGATGAGATTCTTGCCATTGCTTTTGAATATACCATCGGCGGTAATGTTTACCGAGTGGGTGAATTTTCAAATGAAGTGAATAAAGATGAGGAGTCTGATGCACCTTCCTTGATCCTGAAATTGTTAAAAGGAACAAACCTGGCCCCGGGACTTCCAACGTGGGACCTGATGATGAAAAACATCTATTCCATGCAGTCGAGCCGGATTAGTCAGGAGGAATTTATGCTTGATGTCCTTTATCAGAACGATAAAACCGGAACAGCAAATAACTATATTGAAGCAGGGGCTATTGACGGCGAAATATTATTGCAGGTACTTAACCTTGATAACCTTAATGCTCAGCTGGATCCCCAGCGTGATGGACGTTTTGACTTTATCGATAAGGTGACTATCAATTCCACCAAGGGAAGAATTATTTTCCCGGTACTGGAGCCATTTGGGAGTTACCTGCGCGAAAAAATAGAAAATGGTAATCCCGAGTTTAGAGAGGATGCTGATACTTATGTGTTTCAGGAATTATATGATGAAACACAAAGTCGGGCCAGACAGATTGCTGCTAAGAATAAATTTCTGATGTCTGTTAACTATCGTTCTTCCAGTAGCTCTGAAATCCGTTTGAATGCCATTAATGTTCCACAGGGGTCAGTTATTGTTACTGCCGGCGGAATGAAGCTGGTGGAAAATTCTGATTTTACTGTGGATTACACCTCTGGGATTGTAAAGATTATCAATGAAGGACTCCTTGAATCAGGAACACCAATAAAAATATCTCTGGAAAGCCAGGCTATGTTTGGTGTCCAGTCGAAGACGATGCTTGGAACGCATTTAGATTATCGAATTAACCGCGACTTCAATGTTGGTGGTACTTTCCTGCATCTTAAGGAACGTCCTCTTACTAACAAGGTTAATATTGGGCAAGAGCCGATTTCAAATACCATCTGGGGTTTTAATACTAATTATAAGGGTAGTGCTCCTTGGCTAACTAAAGCTATTGACTTTCTTCCCTTAATTGAAACAAAAGAGGAATCCTCAGTGACCTTCACGGGTGAATTTGCGCAACTTGTTCCTGGTCATAGCAAGGTGATTGAGGAAGAGGGAGAATCCCTGATTGATGATTTTGAAGGGAGTGAAACTTCAATTGATGTTAAACCGAGGCAGCAATGGGTATTGGCCAGTACACCAATGGGACAGCTCACTGTGTTCCCCGAAGCAGATTTCAGTAATAACCTGGCATATGGATTTAACCGTGCCAAATTAGCATGGTATCAGATCGACCCCCTTTTCTTACGTAATAATTCTACTACACCAAGTCATATTGCCAATAATCCACTGGAACAGAACAGTCATTATGTCCGCGAGATTAGGGAGCAGGAGATATTCCCTTATAAGGAAAGTCCTAATAATTTCCCTTCATATATTTCTGTTCTCAATCTTTCTTTTTATCCAACCGAAAAAGGACCATATAA
>CAYXQX010000670.1:0-2498 GCA_964467485.1 uncultured Porphyromonadaceae bacterium
TTATGGAGAATGGAAAAGTATACACCAAAAAACTAGCGATTTTTTAAATTTGTAAAGAAAGATAAAGGTTTATGAAACAATTTAAGTCTTTAAAAAGTTAATCTCTTCAGAAACTAAACACTTTAGAATTTCTATCAAAGTTTATGATAAAACCTGTTCAATTTTTATCCATACTATTTTTATTTGCATATAATCTTTCATTTGGAAATACTGAAGGCAAATGGATTCCTATGAACATAGGCAATGAGGATGGCCTCTCTAATTCAGCTATCACCAGTATCTATCAGGACTCAGAAGGCATTATGTGGTTTGGTTCATGGGATGGACTCAACCGATATGACGGCACTAATATCATGGTTTTTAAGCCCGATAACTTCAGCCAGAGATCATTAAGTAATAATATAATCCGAAATCTTCTTGAAGATAAGTACAACAATTTATGGATCGTTACCAATAAAGGGATAAACCGGTATTTATCCGATCCCATGTCGTTTGAATCTTACTTTTCCGGCAATGAATATCTCCCGGTTCGTGAGCAAAATTTAAGAGCATCGATAGGACCTGACTCCTTACTTTATGTATCCCTGATGAGGTTTGGGCTATCATCTTATGATGAAAATAGCAATGAATTTCGCAGTCTAATTCTTCCTGGAATGAGTGATTCCATTCATAAAAATATTATTGGTCTTTCTGGAGGAAATAATAACAATCTGTATTTTCTAAGTCAGAATGGAATTGTTTTCGGATATAGTAAAAAGGGTAAATTTGAAAAACAATTTGAAAAGGACCTTGGAATTTATCAAAACCTGAATTTTGAAAAATACTGGTTTATCAGAAGTGAAAAATACACTTTCCTGAGTATCGCCATTGAAACAGGAGGATTATTCATGATGAATCTGGAAACCAGAGAAATAAATCTTATCAGAAATAATGATGAATTACTGAGTGTTACAACTGTTAATAAAGCTCTCAAATCAGAAGAATTCTGGCTAGGTACTGATGATGGATCTGTATATAAATTATCAATGGGAAACTCACCATCTTTGGTATTAATGGATATGAATATACCCGATCTCTCTTCAAAAAAGGTGAAAATTTGGACCATTAATCAGACAAGCGATGACCTGATCTGGTTTGGAACAGATGGTAACGGAGTTTACAGATATATAACGAAAGGAAAACCATTCTTCAATATTAAAAAGGGAGATAGTGAAACAGGGTCTTTAGGTCACAATATTGTCCGATCTATTTTTAAAGTCCCCGGTGGAAACCTATGGATAGGAACCCGCGGAGATGGCCTCAACAAAATCTCCCCTGACGGAAGGAAGAGAATTTCATACAATCTTGAGAATGGCCTATCAAATAATGCTGTACTCTCATTGAATATGGATGTGAAGAAAAATATATGGATTGGAATTGATGGCGAAGGAATTGATATGCTGGAAGCATCCAGCGGTAAAATATTTCATTTCCCAGAAGATTTCACAAATAAGGGGTCACAAGAATTTGGATCTGTATATTCAATCTGTATTGATGTTTATGGAAGTATATGGCTGGGAACCAGCGGATACGGAGTAATAAATATGGAAGTATCTCGTGATGCATCAGGATCTTACAGGCTTGACAAGTACCAGCAAATTAGATACAGTCCGGGGGGAGAAGGATTAAAAAGTGATATTGTTTATTCCATTGTAGAGGAACGACCTAATGTTTTGTGGTTAGGAACACGGGGAGGTGGACTCTATAGATTAAACACACTAAATAATTCTTTAGAAGTTTTTGGGGTTGAGAGAGATATTGAAAAGGGATTAATCGACGATGATGTTCTCTCCTTATGCATGTGTAAAGATCAAAAATTATGGATTGGCACAAGTGGCGGACTTAGTGTTCTTAATCTTTCCTATAAACCCTACCGCTTTAATCATTATACAGAACGAAACGGGATGCCCAATAATACAGTTCACGGAATTTTGTCAGATCCTGCAAAAGACATTTGGATAAGTACAAACCGGGGGTTGGCTAAACTTGTTGTTTCAACTAATAATTTCCAGAACTATACTAAAACAGATGGATTACAAAACTCAGAGTTTACCGATGGTGCTTTCTACAGCGATACACTAAATAAAATTCTATATTTTGGAGGCTTAGAAGGTTTGGACTGGTTCAATCCCATGGAAATTGAACCCTCTGATAATTTCCCCCCGATATTATTAAGTGAATTTCGCTTAAATAATACTCTTGTAATGCCTGGAGATTCCACTCAGATTCTTAGCAAGAGTCTAAATACTACAGAAGAAATCAAACTAAATTATAACCAGAATTTCTTCAGTTTTTCATTTACAACGCTTAACTATTTTAACTCCGACAAGTGTCAATTTGCCTATTATCTGGAAGAGTTTGATAATGGATGGAACTATGTGGAAAATCAGAGAACCGCAAGCTTTACCAACGTGCCTCCGGGAAAATATATCCTGAAAGTAAAGGCTACCAATGAAGAT
>CAYXQX010000671.1:0-2492 GCA_964467485.1 uncultured Porphyromonadaceae bacterium
AAGACATCTTGTAGCTGAATTAAAGTCTATTTTAGGGAAAAATCTATGCGAAATACCCGACCCCCAACATTCAAAAAACGAGTGGTCCAGGGATTACATGCCTGTGAAAACTTCTAACGGATCCTACATATTGTTCAGGTATTTGCCATCATACCTAATTGGGTATAAAACATATGAAAATACCATACCAAAAGATCAAATAGCGATTTGCAGAAAATTAGATATTCCTGTTTGGGATAATCAGATTCAAAATATAATTCTTGACGGAGGGGCTATCGAAATATGCGGGAAAAAAGGAATCATCTCTGATAGGGTGTTTTCGGACAATCATGTCTCGTGGGATGAAGGTACTCCATACATATATAATCGAATAAAGAGTTTGCTAAAGCTCGATCAATTGATTGTTATACCTGCCAATCCATGGGATTTTACTGGGCATGTTGATGGTCTGTTACGTTTTATTGATGAGTCAAATGTTTTAGTTAATAAATACACCGATGTGGAGGAAATATTAGAGTCTGATTATGATTTGGAAATATTTAATCTCTGGCATCAAAACTTACTTTCAACCCTCGAAAAATCAGGTCTTAAAACTATTCCTTTAACATGTGACGTTCTTGACAATGATGATGAAATATCAGCGGAAGGTGTATACATGAACTTTCTAAAACTCTCAGATAAAATTATCATGCCATCTTTTGAAGGCAAGAGCAGGGCAAATAAGGAAGCAAGAGGCATTTTAGAAGAGTCCTATGGCTTACCTGTATATGACATTGAAGCAACTGAACTTGCCATGAAAGGTGGAATAATAAACTGCGTAACCTGGAATTCTCTTTAACATGCAACCAGCAATTCGTAATCCACAACCAGTATCCTCTCTCCTAGGAGGAGCCATCGGCGACGCTCTCGGTGCTTCAGTAGAATTCCTGTCGATCAGTCAGATTCGGGAGAAGTTTGGCGACGATGGGATTACCGATTATTGCGAGTTTCCCGACGGTCATGGTGAGTTTACGGATGATACTCAGATGACCCTCTTTACAGCTGAAGGTTTGCTAAGGGCATCGGGAGCTTCCCGCAGGCCAGCGCAATGCCAAGGGTCGGACTGCCTCCCACAAGCCACCCCACAACCGACCCTTGGCATTGCCACATCATCCCATCAGTCGTACATGCGCTGGCTGATAACTCAGGGAAGGACACCAGGATATCGAAATGAATGGATCGGGGAGAATATTGAATCGGGTTGGTTGATAAAGGGAAAAGCTCTCCACGTTTTGAGGGCTCCGGGTAATACTTGTCTGAGTTCTCTGGAATCAGGAATAATGGGGACCATTGAGAAGCCAATAAACGATAGTAAGGGCTGTGGCGGGATAATGAGGATGGCGCCAGTGGGGCTGATAATCAATAATCCCGAAGCGGCTTTCAAATATGGATGCGAGCTGGCTGCGATAACTCATGGGCACCCATCAGGATACCTTAGCGCAGGGTTTTTTGCGGCTCTTATTCAACTACTTTGTTCTGGAGTAAACCTTGAGGATGCGATTGACCTTTCCAGCGAATTGCTGAAGAACCATAAGGATCATGAGGAAACTCTGGAAGCTGTTGAAGGAGCGGTTTATCTTTTTCATCAGGCTAAAAAATCAGGATTAAAAACCTCGGAATTACCGGAATTAATCGAACAACTTGGACAAGGATGGGTTGCTGAAGAGACTCTGGCTATATCGCTATTCTGCAGCCTCTTATACCAAAATGATTTTGCCAAAGGGGTACTGGCTTCAGTAAATCATAGTGGCGACTCCGACAGCACCGGGGCCATCACAGGAAATATACTCGGACTAATAAACGGCCTCGATGCTATCCCCGATAAATGGATCACAAAGCTCCACCATGCCAATATCGTCAGGCAAGTAGGCGAAGACCTGGCCACCGGATGTAAAGGCGATATGAATAACACGGATCAAGAGTGGTGGGATAAATATCCGGGGTTTTAAGACGAGCTTGCCCACACACAGCCTTATTCGTTTAAATAACTTAATTTTGATCATGGCCTTCACAGGACAACAATTAGAAAAAATTAACTTGGTTTGGGAGATGTAACTTATAAAAACCAGGCCACCTGAAAATATAAGAGATCAAGTTGATATTGGAATGGAGATAGAAAATCAATCTATTATCATTTTTGAAATCCGCCCCCGTTGGGATAATCCAGATCCTGCTGTAGGCTCATTTGATGTTTTCCTAAAGGTTATTGGGCAAGATAAATATGGTTGTTTCTGGGGATGAAATAGTTTAACCTCTAGCACCGAATCATATCACCAAATCTCCTCAGGATGTCTTTAAATAATTTGAAATAATAATCTATTAGCTTTATCTTTCTTGTCAAAATAACTTGAAATCTCTATTAGAGTTTTACTATGCAAAACAGAGACAGTGGAAGCAAGGAATTAGATCTTATTCTCAGTGAGATGCAAGATGCTTTAGACCGGATAAAAGAA
>CAYXQX010000672.1:0-2481 GCA_964467485.1 uncultured Porphyromonadaceae bacterium
GGCGGGCTATAGTAAAAAGTACATGTTTATAAGCAAAGTTTTAGGTTCCTCAAAATGGATGAACCTGAAACATTATTTATTTGAATCCCTTTTCATTGTATTCATTGCCATAATAATAGGCGGGATAATAGCCCGTATTGCCAACAATTCTATTCAAAATTATTTTGCCTTAGACCTCTTTAAAGGTAATGGGTCTATTATCTTTTTATTTGTATTGCTTTTTTCAATACTCAGCGTAGTATCCGGCATTTTACCTGTACTGAAAGGCAATAGAATAAAAGGAATTAGTAAAAGTTTGATTGTTATTCAATACCTGATCTCTATATCCCTTATTATCACTGTATTCGTTATTCAACGTCAGACTAATTTTGCCTTACAAAAAGGTCTGGGCGTTAAGCAGGAAAACCTGGTGTGTTTTGATCATGTTCATGCTAATGTGCAGGAGAAATTTACTATATTTAAGGATGAATTACTGAAGCATAATTCTATTGAATCTGTTTCAGCAATGTTCGAACCACCCGGAGGCGAAGCAAATGATATGTTCAGATTCACCATGGAAGATTATTTGACTGATGAAGTTAAAGAGTCGGACAATATGATTGGGGTTTTTCCATGTGATTTCTCTTTCCCCGGCATATTCAATCTTAATTTCTTAAGCGGTAGCGATTTCTCCCCACAAAATATTGATAATGAAGGATCGGGAGAGTATATCATCAATGAAGCGGCAATGAGGCGATTGAATTATGATAATCCGGATGAGATTATCGGAAAAGACTTCGCCCTGATATTTCATACTCCTGATATTGTTATTCCAAAAGGTAGAATTATTGGTGTTGTAAAAGACTTTCATTTATCAAGCATAAAGAAAGAGATTGAGCCTTTAGCCCTTTTTAAAAGGGAAAGCATGTGGCTCATGAATTTTGTTGTTGCTTTTAGAGATGGCCTTAAGGATGAAGCTACAGATGATATGAGATCTGTATGGGAAGAAATGTTCCCTGAATATCCCTTCCAATATTCCTATGTTAGTTCTTTGTACGAAGAAGTTTATTCATCAGAACGCTTACAGGCCCGATTGTTATCAGTTTTCACTCTTGTAGCTCTACTACTGTGTTCCATGGGTCTTCTTGGGATGTCGCTCTTAACAACTCAACGACGAATCAAAGAGATTGGAATAAGAAAAGTAAATGGAGCCGGAATCAATAAGATTTTGCTCCTGCTAAACCGGGGATTTCTTAAATGGATCATTTTATCCTTTATTTTAGCCATCCCACTAGCATACTACGCCAATACTAAATGGCTGGAGAACTTTGCTTATAAAACCAGGCTTAGCTGGTGGATTTTTGCACTGGCAGGCGGAGTAGCAATTCTGATTGCCCTGATTACGGTGTCTTTTCAATCATGGAAAGCAGCAAACCAAAATCCTGTTGAAGCTTTAAAGAATGAGAACTAAATTAATGAGACATTTCCTATCTGTAATAATTGTAAGCCTGCTTGCATTTTTCCCGATGTTTATATCACCATCCTATGGACAAGTTCCCTTGATCCCTGAACCAGCTGAATGTCAATGGGGAAAGGGTCAAATAAAACTAATAAGTGTTCAGACTTTAGCAAATGGAGAATATCAGGATGAAGTGGACTTTCTGCATGAGTTCCTGAGTGACTTAGGTGTTGAATGTGAGGGAAATCAGGGTGTTAACATCAGGATAAAAAATAAAGATGTTAAAAATCCTTACGGCATTGATGGTACATATGAGCTTAAAGTGGATAAGGAAATAGTTATTAATTCGCCAAGCCCCAGGGGAGTATTTTATGCTATACAGACCCTTAAGCAGCTAATAACGATTAGTGAAACCGGGAGTATCCTGATGCAAAAATGTAAAATCAGAGACTGGCCGGCTTTTGAGATAAGGGGGTTCATGCATGATGTTGGGCGTAATTATCAATCGATGGATTTATTGAAGGAGCAGATTGATATTTTGGCTTTTTATAAATACAGTGTTTTTCATTTTCATATGACGGATAATCCCGGATGGAGACTGGAAAGTAAACTCTATCCTCAGTTACAGGATCCATCAGCAACAAGCAGAAAGCCCGGTAAGTTTTATTCGCAGGAGGAGTTTGTGGAGCTTTTTGAGTATTGTGAGGAAAGGCATATCACTCTAATCCCTGAAATGGATATACCGGGACATTCAGAGGCATTCAGAAAGGCTTTTGGTATTTCTTCGATGAATACCCCGGAGGTTCAGACTATAATTTGCAATCTTATTGATGAATTGTGCTCTCTGATACCGGCGGATAGAATGCCTTATATTCACCTGGGCACCGATGAGGTGAGGAAAAAGGAGGAGAAAGTTAATCCTGATTTTCTGATTCCGATAATTAAGAGTGTTAATGACAATGGCAGGAAATATATATCATGGTGGCATGGCATGAGCGTTCCGGGTGACTCTACCTCTATCAAGCAGACCTGGGCTCAGTATG
>CAYXQX010000673.1:0-2479 GCA_964467485.1 uncultured Porphyromonadaceae bacterium
AATTCAGTTTACCATTCATCAGGCTAATATCATCCTGCAAATAGGCAGAAGCAGTATTCATTTTGCCCTGATTCGTCACAATATCAGTTGAGGTATTGTATATATCCTGTCCGTAAACACTTCCCTGCTTGCTTTCCAGTCCTGCAGACAGCGTTTGAAAGCCCAGGATATAATCACCATGGATATTCCCTCCTCTGTCGATGCGAGAAGAAGTTACATCATAGGCCGTATATGAAATCTGGTCATTACTACGCTTAATGGATTCGTTCAACCTGATATAATCTTCATCGGAGTTATACATATTTACGAGAACATTAAGCTTCTCATAGTTCATTTTATAGTTGAGATTGCTTCTCAATACTGTATGGCCGAAGTAGGTACCTGTTTCGCTATAGATCTTTGTTCCACTACCTCTCATATCATCCCATAAGCGTGATGATACCTCAAGAGTATGATTCTTATTTATCCGGTAACCCAAACGGGCTTTAGCACTATACTCTTCCATCCATGAAGCAACATCTGTTGTATCCCTATCATCCTCAGGAGTATAAATAAAACCATCACTATTATTATAGAATCCGTCTACTGCCCAATACAATCCATTTCCACCAGGATTCAGTGCTCCACCAAGCCATACTGCAGCTTTTTTCGTATTCAAGCTTCCATATTCTGCCAGTACATCCGCTTCAACCTTTTTTGTTGGCTGACGTTCAATCAGATTAACTGCACCCCCCATGGCATTACCCCCGTAGAGAGACGACATGGGACCTTTTGCAATCTCAACCTGGCGGATAGAAAGAGGATTAATACTGTTCCAATTCACTGATCCTCCGTCGGCTTTATTCATTGGAGCTCCATCTATCATTATCAGATAACGCCCTTGCTGGTCGCCACCAAGCCCCCTCATACTGACAGAACTACTGTGTGAAAGTATCCCATGATCCCGGTTGACCATCACCCCGGGCATGGCATTCAGATAGCCATCAACCTCCTGAGCCGGCAGACTTTTTAGCATAATAGAACTCAACCAGTCAGTTCTTCCCGTACTTGACCCAAGCCTTTTACGAGTTCTTGTTCCTGTAATTACAACAGCATCTGAACTAACTACTGTAGGGGATAGATGAACCAAATGATTTTTTCCGGTGCCTAATAAAAAAGTCTCTGTTTCATAACCAAGGTGCTGCACTACTACCTGGTAGGATTTTGACTCCAGATTATTGATTTCAAAAGAGCCATCTTTTGTTGTGGCTGCAACCTGTTGAGTAGATTTAATGCTAAGGTGAGCTCCAATAAGAGGGATATTTCCATCCTCGCTTAATACAATACCTGTAATTTTTTGCTGAGCTAAAATAAAAGTAGGACATGCAAATAAAAGGCAGACAAAAAAGATAATTCTAATTCTCATAGTTATTATTGCTCAATTCGACTTGCAATTCTATAACAATAGAAATTATTACTAGCAGACATTTGTCAGGTTCCAAATTGAAATATTTCTTCCGCAGCTGGCTAAGATTGATACTTACTTTATAGAAAAGCTGAGCCGGAAATTTAACAATCACTGGCTGACTATCAAGGGATTTGAAGAAGAGCCACAGGGATAGGATTTTGAACCTGGTTTCCCGGGATGCAATTCTGAAAAAGGCTTATGGGAGTGTCAAGAAATTCTATTTATAAAAAAATGACTATTTTTCCGTAAATTTTAGTGATTAATTTTAGAATGAATTTATAAAATCTATTCTTGTTTTTTAAAATAGCAGGATTTAAACCCCATTATTATGAAAAAACTATTTTTTAAATTATTGGCACTGGTAGTATTGTTCAGCTTTTTCAATGCATGTGAAAAGGCCGATATAAAGGATGATGCTATGGACGAGATTGAATTAAAATCGGCAAATTCTTCAAAAACGGGTTATATTGTTGTTTTGAATGATGACGATCTGAACTTTGAGCTTTCAAAGCTAAAAAAATACGAAATGAAACAAGCTACTGTGAAAGCAGTCAGTGAAAAAATCCTTAAACGTGCAGGTGTATTGGACGGCGAAGTTGAGCTTGTTTACGGAACAGCCCTAAAAGGTTTTTCGGTTAAAATACCTCCCGGACAATTGAAGAAGCTGGAATATGACCCCTCCGTGGTTTCTGTTACCAAAGATAAACTCATCACCTTGGTAAAACCTGGAAGTGATGAAGTTTCTACAACAGCTACCCAGACGACTCCCTGGGGAATTGCACGTGTAAATGGCGGTGCAACCTACACAGGAAGCAAAACCGCCTGGATTATTGATACCGGAATTGATCTTGATCACCCGGATCTTAATGTTGATACCGATAGGGACGTTAGCTATGTTACACGAACTTATTCTGGTGATGACGATAACGGCCACGGCACACATGTTGCCGGGATCATTGCTGCAAAAAATAACAGTGAAGGTGTTGTGGGTGTTGCTGCCGGGGCACTGGTTGTACCTGTTAAGGTCCTTGA
>CAYXQX010000674.1:0-2473 GCA_964467485.1 uncultured Porphyromonadaceae bacterium
GGCGCTTTTTTTACATAATAGATTAGAGACTTTTAGCAATCATAGCCGCCATATCTACTGTTCGTGTTGAATAACCCCATTCATTATCATACCAAGTAACTATTTTAAGCATATTGCCACCGATTACTTTGGTTAGATCGGAGTCAATAATAGATGAAAGAGGATTTCCTTTGTAATCCATGGATACGAGAAGTTCCTCTGTATAACCCATAATCCCTTTTAATTCGCCTTCAGCAGCTGCTTTCAAAGCGTTGTTAACTTCATCCACGCTAACTTCTTTTTCTAACTCAACGACCATGTCAACAATTGACACAGTAGGCGTAGGAACCCTAAGAGCAAAACCATCAAATTTACCTTTCATTTCCGGAATCACTTTAGATAAGGCTGTTGCCGCTCCCGTTGAGGTGGGGATGATATTCAAAGCTGCTGCCCTCGCTCGGCGCGGTTTACTGTGGGCCAAATCTAAAATCTTCTGATCATTTGTATAAGAGTGAATCGTCGTCATCAAGCCCTTAACAATACCAAATTTCTCATGAATTACTTTCACGGGAGGAGCAAGGCAGTTTGTTGTGCAAGATGCATTTGAAATAATATGGTGTTTGGCCGGATCGTACAGGTTATCATTGACACCCAATACAACAGTTAGGTCTTCCCCACTTGCCGGAGCAGAAATGATGACTTTCTTTGCCCCTGCTTCAATATGCGATTGCGGTCCAGGATTTTTGCTTGTATCCTTAAAAATACCAGTGGCTTCAATTACTATATCTACTCCGAGCTCCTTCCAAGGTAATTCCCGAGGATCTCGTTCAGAGAAAACCTTAATTATGTCACCATCTACAACCAGATTTCCATCTTTTACTTCCACAGTGCCCGGGTAAATACCATAGTTCGAGTCATATTTGAACAATCTTGCGTTAGTTTCAGAATCGAATAAATCATTGATTGCTACAACATCAAAATTTTCCCCATGATATTTTTTAATGGCTTTTAATACCTGCCGCCCTATCCTTCCAAATCCATTAATACCTATCTTTGTCTTCATTCCTTTCCTCCGATAACTTGTTCTTTATTTCACATTTTACCAAATTATTTTTTTAGGTAATTATTCCATTGTCAAAGGCCCAGTCCGTTCTCTAAAAAGATCCATTATTACCTTTGTTACTTTTTCTGGATCGTGCCTCCAGGGGTGGTCCTTATCAATTAGATCATTTTTGTAAACCGCGTATTTTTTTCTTAGATCGTCCTCTACATCAACTCCTTCAACATTCTTATTAAAAGTTTGAGGTGCGAGATCGTTTGCTACGATAATATCAAATATATTAGTACCGATATGTTCTTCAATTACCCTCAAGTGGTCACCGCATGTAAAACCTTCTGTCTCCCCTTTTTGAGTTGCCACATTACAAATAAATATCTTCAAACCCTGTGTAGCCTTGATAGCTTCTGTTATGTCCCTAACAAGTAAGTTCGGTAATATGCTTGTATATAAACTGCCTGGACCTACTATGACGATATTAGCCGAAAGTATGGCCTGAATGACCTCAGGGTACACTGCTGGATTACTTGGCTCAAGCATAACACGCTTAATTAGTCCGGACGCTTCAGTTATTTTGCTTTCGCCAGAAATCCTTATTGGTTTTCCGTTTTCCTTTTCAATTATATCGGCTACTAAATTAACGTTATCCAATGATGCTGGCAGAACCCTTCCTGATACCGCTAACACCCTTCCAGATTCCGCAATAGCTTGTTCAAAACTTCCAGTAACCTCAGCCATGGAACTTATAAATAGGTTTCCAAATGAATGTCCTTTTAAACTACCATCAGAATCCCCAAAACGATACTGGAATAACTGTGCAAGTAAGTCCTCGTCATCAGACAATGCGGCTAAACAATTCCTTACATCGCCAGGCGGTAAAATACCCAGGTTCTCTCTAAGCCTACCAGACGATCCTCCATCGTCTGCTACAGTCACTACAGCGTAGATGTTATGTGACACTGTTTTTAAACCTCTTAACAGAGTGGACAAACCATGACCGCCCCCAATTGCCACAATTTTTGGCCCATGTTTTCTGCTTTGGTGTTTTTCCAAACGGTCAACAATTGTATGGTCCCGTCTTAAGAAAGGACCCATTAGGGATCTATTAAGACCAACAATCCCCCAAATAATAATTACAACACCCAGAGTTTCAAATATTAATACCCGGAATAATCGAGGTAATGCTCTTAAAGACGCCAGCGAAACCAATGGCAGCCACCAAGCCTCCGGTGCTCTGCGATATAGATCCAGTACAAATAAAGCTAATCCCAAAGATATTACTGTGGTGCCTAATAGGATTGTAAAGATCCAGCGCTTTACACCCAGACCTGGTTGAAGCCACTTCAAAAATCCTGTAATTTTTTCTTTGAATATATTCATAATTTTATAATTCACAGCGTATGAATAATAGCAAGCGAGATTGAATCCGTCAACATC
>CAYXQX010000675.1:0-2468 GCA_964467485.1 uncultured Porphyromonadaceae bacterium
TCTCCTTGAATCATAATCTTGATAGTGCTGAGGACAGGTTGATATAGTTTATTACTGCCAGGAGAAGTATCAGTAGTGATATGCTGGATATTACTGCAAGGTAACTGAGAGTTCGGTTACTGGATTCATCATATCCTAGTTCCTTTCCCAGGTGAATATCGGATAAGGCCTGGAGCTCAAATTCCATTTTCCACCCAAAGCCTTCCAGCTTCTTATTCATACGCGGGTAGAGAAAATCAGGAAATAGAAGGTTAATTGACTCAGGACTTGTGTTAGTGTCAAGTTTAAGATAGGTTAGGAATTGAGTCCCTTCTCCCCATGTGAGGTAAATATTTGGATCAGCCTCTGCTGTTTTATATGATGCTATGATATCAAAAGATATATGTGAATTATCAGGAGCCGGTTTGCAAACACCCTTTATCACCCAATCAAAATTCTCTGAGGTTCTAAGCGTTTTACCCACAGGATTTTCGTCGCCGAAGATCTCCTTTGCAAAGGTTTCTGTGATTGCCACTTCATAGGGAGCCTCAAGAATGGATTCGGGGTTTCCTGATATCAATTCAAAACCAAAAAAAGTGAAGAAATTTGGGTCGGCATAGCGTACATCTTCAGACCTGTATACCTTTTCTTCTCTGATCAGTTTCACAGCGTTAGCTGCTGAAACACGACACTCATCTTCAATGCCGGGTATTGCTTCTAATATTTCAGGGCCGGCCAGAGCATCGCAATAACCCTGATTTTGTTTTTCAGTAGGTTGCGAAGGGCGAGTTTGAGATCAAGGAAATTCATAATCAAGTTTACCAGGTTTGATTATGAAACGAGGAAAGGGGGGAATAGTTACAACTCATAACTCATAACTCACAAACTTTTCTTTACAAATACAGATCCGTACTCCTATTCTCTAACAGCTGCCTCCAGTTACTTGGATTATTCTGACGTGTGAGAGTTTGTGCATTTGCCAGGTTAACATTCCCATTATACTGATCATCAAATTTTTCAATCTTATAAGCATTCCCATTTGGGACAGTGATACGTATGGAACGGGTTTCGCTGGTGAGGGCTACGATTTTATTATCATGATCGGCTTCGTATTTCGAGAAGATAGAAGTACCAACCAGGTCTGGTAAGTGATGGCTCTTATCATGATCAGATGAGATGATAACGCATTTAGGGCTTAATCTTTCCAGTCGCTCCCATTGCGTACCGTTACAGCTGCCATGATGAGAGGATCTCAGAACATCGCATGACTCACTCAGCATCCCTTCCCGATCAAAATAGGACCAGTTTTCCATCTGGGCATCTGCCGCTATGATCATTGAGAATTTCTTCCAATGGATCCTGATCATTATCGATAGATGGTTGGTGTCGAGCTTGTTGTCGCGCTCTAGCTGACTCAGTAAACTATTTGGCGGTCCCAGAAATTCCAGGTAGAAGGCATCTTCATCATGAACGATTTGCTGTTGACCCTGAGTTGTTGCTCCATCCGGGTAGATGCGGCCGTATCCTGAAATAAAATCAATGTTGGTTTCACCAAGTTCTATATTGTTAAGCATAGCTCTATAGGTTGGAGGCCCCATGCCAAACTTATTCCAGAAAGGTGATAGGGTGGCAGATTTAACTATGTAAGTGTTTAGCAATTTGTTCGCACCGCTGAAATGATCAGAATGGGGATGGGTGATCACAAGCTCCTCAATCTCATTATTGATTGGTGGTCCGATTTGCTGCAGGAGGTTTATAATCTTGTTAGGTTTAACAGCATCAACTATAATGATTTTTCCTTTGGGGGAGATGATGATGGTTGTGTCTGCCTGACCTACATTGAGGGAATATATTGAAAGAGTATTTGTTGCTGGAACTGCCATTTTTATTTCTCCTTTTTCGTTTTTTGATTATAGCGTGAGAGGAAATCGAAGGGGTCATCCCCTGAGCTCATTTTTACCTTTGAGAATGATTGCTCGAGCATAGATTTCCTTGGATCGATTTCAACAATATTTTTCTTCTTGATGTCCCTACCAAATTGTTTTTTTGATAGCTGGATTTTTTTCTGGATCCGTTTCTGGGCTTTAAAAGCCAATGGTTTTCGTACCAGGGTTACGGGTGGCTTAATAATCTGGGTTTTATAATCATTCTTAATCTGTAAGGCAAGGTTTTCCAGATATTCGCTGTTAATGAATCCTGTACCGTAATACTTCTTTTTCACTTGGCTCTTAATTGACTGAAAGACAGTCCAAAGCAGATCAGACTCAATGTGGAACTTCATTCCATAAAGCTTCCGGAATTCTTTAAACTGATTTTGTGAAACTTTAATATCTACACCATCGGGATAGTCGTCCAGGATGTTTTTCTGTACCTGTCCATTTTGAACCAGGGCTTTTAAATGGCTCTTAGGAATGCAGTAGAGCAATCTGTCGGCCAGGCGTGTAATCTCATAGAAATAAGTGATTTCTTGTGGTAGTTTGATTGGCATG
>CAYXQX010000676.1:0-2467 GCA_964467485.1 uncultured Porphyromonadaceae bacterium
TTCTATTCTTAAAGGCACCCTGGCTCAACTGTATTCCCCTACCGGGTCCACCTGCTATGCTGCTTACCCAGGTTGGTCTCTTAACCATTCTGGTAATATCAGTAGCTGCTGTCCAGCTTACACCATCATCATCACTATATTGAATATAGCTTCTGCAAATAGTATCCGAATCATAGCCAACACCCACCTGTCGCTCATGATAGCCAAGAGGGTATTTCTGGTACATCAGGATAAGTTTGCCACTATTTCTATCCTGAACAATCATCGGGTTATTCAAACAGTCATCTCCTTGCTCGGCAACAACCATTAACGGCCCCCAGGAATTACCCTTATCCAAACTTCTTTTAAGAACAATATCATTTGCTGCATGGTCGCTTTTACTCTCCCGCCCCTCGGCAAAAGCTAATGTTACTCCACTTTGTGTTTGCCACAGGGCTGGGATTCTAAATGTATTATAACCATCCTCCCCTTGCTTAAACACATCTGTTAATTCTGGTATCTGCGTAGCTTTATAATCAATCTCCTCCATAGTAAATCTTGTACCAATCAAGTAGTTGAGATGATTCTTCTCCCATTTTCCATAAGTAGCTGCGAAGAAAGAACCATCAGGAAAAATCTCAAAGGCCGGATAACCACAATCCCAGCCTCCCTTGTTATCAAGCAGACGGATACGATACTGACCCTCATTTCCATTCAGCAGATCACTGTATTTTCCAACCCAGGCAACAAAATCACCCTGCATAGGCGACTCATGGGCATGATCACGAAAGGTGATTACTAATCTACCATCATCAGCATAATGACATTGATGTCTGTCGCCTGTCAGGCTGGCGGGCAGCTCTTTAGGCTCGCTCCAACTCTGACCTTCATCATCGGAGAAAATCACAATTGAATTGAACTTCCGTGAGTTCTCCCTTAATAACATAGCAATCTGATTTCCATCAGGAGAACGCACTACTCCGGGCTCACAAAGGTCCATATGTTTATTACTGACAACTATCTGAGGATTACCCCAATTAAGACCTCCATCTTTACTAGTACTTGAATAAACTGTAAAGCGACCCCTCTTCATATCCCCATTGATAAATCGTGAATCATCATGGAAAAAAGCCATGTAATCACCATTTTTTAATCGAATCATATCTCCCATGGCAACAATACCGCCAAAATTAAATATTGGCTCCAGTTCGGACCACTTTTTGCCATTGTCCTCTGAATACGCCAATCGAATTGGATTTAATCCTGAGAACATAATTATCCTTTTCTTACCATTCTTATCAACCGTTGGATATAAGGTAGGAACTTCCTTACTGCTGGCCCATGACTCTGGTACCTCCAGTCTCTCACTCCAACTGTAGCCTCTATCCTTACTTTTCTTCATCACAATGCTACCTCCCCCATGTCCCTTCGGATAAACTATATACATCGACTTTCCGTCTTCCAACAGAACTGTTGTGGGATGCCCCAGGTACTGATCTTTCTCTTTATCTATAAGTATCTGTCTGTCAAGCTCTCCTGATATGTCAATTATAGGAATGGTGAAGCCTGGTTTTTGCAGCGACACGGGTACTAAAAAGCCATCTGCTGAAAAATCAGAGATCTCCATTATTGCTCTTATAGGATGAAAACCCATTTTCCCTTTGAAGCCCCCCTCATATTCAACTTTGTGAACTTCAACACTGTCAATCAGAAATACAATCTCTGTATTGAGGCGGAATATTTCAAAATCGAACCATACATCAGGACTAATAAAATCCTTATTTGGTTTAAGGGATACTATTCCTTCGCCAAAAATTGGTCCATTCAAATAGATATCGTTTTGACAGCCATCAAAGCCAAAATAATTTTCTCCCATTTGAAAGGAAGCAGCCGTACCTCCTGGATTTTTTATCCTGATTTTGGCTTTTATCCAGAATGCACCGGGACCGACAATATAGTTAGCAAATACATCACCATTTGCTCCTGATGAAACAATAACATTTCCCATATTATCAGGTATGGAAAAATCAGAAGCATGGATCTCAACCGCCTGTCCGTTTTCAATAAAAATCAGAAAATCAGGCCCAATTTTCATTTCTTTTTGCTGAGCCTGCATTGAAAGACTCATAAAAACAAGGGCAACAATTGCTAATACTCTCATAATATAAACTATTTATCTATCAATACTTTCCGTACTCAAATGCTGTTTTATACATTGTCAGGATATTCTCAGTAGGTATATCCACTTGCAATACCGGATGTCCGGGAGAAAGTATATATCCTCCACCTGGCATTAGAATATCGAGTTTCTTTCTCACCTCATATTCTACATCTTCGGGTGTTCCATGGGCCAGAACCTGCTGACTGCTTATCCCTCCCCTCAGACAGATATTACTACCATATTTCTTCTTGATTTCTGATGCATCCAGACTTTCCGGTTGAATAGGATCAAGGATATCTACACCCAGATCAATAAACCGGGGAATAA
>CAYXQX010000677.1:0-1779 GCA_964467485.1 uncultured Porphyromonadaceae bacterium
CTACTTTGTCGGCAAATTCTTCAGGTGGACAGGAATCTGCAAGCGAACAGCCTGCCTGCAGGTCAGGAATCAGTACCTTTTTCCCGGGAGCAAGTATTTTAGCTGTTTCAGCCATGAAGTGAACACCTGCAAAGAGAATAATATCCGCATCCGTCTCCGCAGCCTGCTGTGAGAGGCCAAGACTATCCCCAACAAAGTCTGCAATATCCTGTATTTCACCGTCCTGATAAAAGTGCGCAAGAATAACTGCATTTTTCTCTTGACTCATAAGCTTGATCTCTTCAAGCATATCGATGGATTCAGGCACATCTATGTCAATAAATCCTTTCTCCTCTATTTTTAGATTATTAACAATATTCATAATTACATTAATATTTTAAAGGTTTAAATCTAACTCTTAAATGATGATGTTATTCGGTTTATACTGTTTTAAAAAAACAGATCATATCTTTGCATTTCTGACTATTCAAACGATAGTCACATTATATTAACAATGTTTTGTTATCTTAAGTTCTGAATTCCCGTTTCTTAGAGAATCATTTAACAACTGTTAATAGTTGCCTGTATTTAAAAAATACATTGATTGTTCAAAGATAAGGACTGTTAACAATCTGTTTATCAATTCTGGTATTTATTGGAAAAAACGGGTGTTTAGGGTGGAATCGGGAAAAAGAAGAGTTTATTAAAAATGAATTAACAACAAATTAACCACCCTGTTGTTAAAATAGTGAATAAGAATGAAAACAAAAATTGCAATTGCTTCGGATCATGCTGGTTTCAAAATGAAACATAAGCTCATTGTTTACCTGGAAAAAGAAGGGTATGAAGTGCGTGATTTTGGAACGGGCACAGATGAGAGTGTGGATTACCCAGATTACGGACATCCTCTGGCTGAGGCAGTTGAGGATGGTATATGTAGTGTTGGAATCTCTCTTTGTGGAAGTGGAAACGGTATTAACATGACGACCAATAAGCATCAGGGTATCAGGGCTGCGATTTGCTGGAATAAGGAGATCTCCATACTGGCAAGAAAACACAACGATGCGAACATCTGTTCAATTCCTGCTCGTTTTATCGATCAGAAGCTGGCCGAGGAGATTGTGAATTTGTTTCTGACAACTGCTTTCGAAGGAGGTCGGCACCAGAGGCGTATCGATAAAATACCATTATAGAATTATGCTATCCAATACCAGTAAGTATGCCATCAGGGCTGTGATTTACCTGGCCCTGTATACAAGTCCCGAAAAAAAAGTGGGGATAAAAGAAATATCAGGGGAACTTGGTATTCCAGCTCCCTTTCTTGGTAAGATTTTGCAAATACTGACGAAACACCAGATTCTGGATTCTGCAAAGGGGCCCCATGGGGGCTTTGCTTTGAAGAAGCCTGCCATTGATATTTCCCTCATGGATATCATCGATGTTATTGATGGTGTTGATTCTTTCAACCAATGCCTGATCAGAACCTCCGTCTGCAGTGACGAGAACCCCTGCAGTTTGCATGATAAAGTAGCATCCTATCGCAATGGACTGAGAAGTACCCTGATGACCGAATCCATTGCCGATCTGGCTTCTGAATTCAGAAAAGGCAATGAGAAAATCATGATCTGAATCGGCGGAAGAAAGAATAAGCCAGCCATGCGGCTACCAGTCCTGAAAAATTTGCCACCAGATCGAGCCATTCGGCGGAACGTGTGGCTACCACTGTTGCCTGCAGCACCTCCATCAACAAACTGAGGGCAAAAACATAAACAAAACTAATCTTCGACTAGAGATCGGTGC
>CAYXQX010000677.1:1789-2462 GCA_964467485.1 uncultured Porphyromonadaceae bacterium
TAGAAAGGAGAAGCAGAAACTCCCGGAAGAAGCATTGTTGATTACACCGCCTTTCCAGGAGAGCCACAAATCCGAATGTTCCATACATTCCGAAATGGACAATTTTATCCAGGAAACTGATGGAAAAGAGGCGTGAATCGGGCATGCTACTGCTCGGAACAAGGCTCAGCAATACAATAATAGCTGTAAGAAGAATGGATAATTTGTATTGGATCAAGTACTTTAGCATGTTTAGCCTTTCTTAGAAGCCACAAATATGAAAAATATTTCCTTATGATACTTAAACAACTTCTGGCTTTACTTAAGAAAGAGAAAATTGAAACATGGTTCGATCTGGGGCTTTTCATGGATCGCTTCAAGGAAGATCAGTCCTATCCCCCGGTTCAGTTTGAAGGAGGTTTTGAAGAATATAAGGAGGAGCTGAGAAAGGGAGGAGTGGCTTTTATCACCTTTCATTATATGGTGGACGGGGTTACCGTCGAGGTGAATAAGTATGCTTCTCTTTTCAGGAGGAATATCCCGGGAATCCCGGTGCACATGGTGGCCGGGGAGATACATTCTAAAACGGCCGGACTCATAGACAGTGCATTTAAAAAGCATGAGATTCCCGAAATGGCGGGCTTTGACCAGTGGGACCTTTACAGGGACTTCTATTTTACACGGCTCGAACGTG
>CAYXQX010000678.1:0-2455 GCA_964467485.1 uncultured Porphyromonadaceae bacterium
TGAGCCTACTAGAACTTCCATTGACTTTAGGTTTTCTTTTTGTGGGTAGAGAGGTTCTACCTTCCCTGAAGAGTCAAATAGGAAATAAGAATAATGAATTGATCCCATAACTAGTTGATAATTTGATTCTCCAATAAAAGTTGAACCCGATAGATGATGCAGATCAGATGCCGGGATTGGTAGATCAAATGACTTTTCAAAAACTCCTTGCTTATCGTAATATAATAGTCTGTTTGACATACCGTCGAATATTATAATCTTCTGATTATCATCATCAAAATAAAGATTAGTAATAATTTGATATTCGCCCGGACCACGTCCATTGTTTGCGAAAATGCCAATAAACTTTCCGTCCAGATTAAATTGCCTTAAATCCTGATGGCCTTCACCAATTAAATAGAAATCTTCACAAACAAGAAAATGAGCGTTCTGATCGATCAAGCACTTGGAGCTTGTCTCAAGAGAAATGTAATCGATATCATCAGCAAAATCACTAAGAGTCAGCTCAATGATATTATCCATGTTTTTTTGGACGTCTATCTCAACGGATATATTGTTTTGTGCTGTTGATGAGTGAATTAAAACAGATAAAAGTAGAATACTCAGGAAGAAATACTTCATTTCGTAATATGTTTATTCAAAATTAGCAATTATTAACCCAATCTACGGATCTACTCACCTTCCAACGTAATCACCCATCATAACCATTCTAATAATTTATCGGCAAATATGCCGATAAAAGACAATTCCTTTACCACATTTTGGTTGTAGGTATTCTAAGTTACATTCTGTCACTTGATTACGGATTTTGGAAGGCCGCCCTAGGAATCACAGTTTTGCACCTGTTGACGGATATGCTAAAAAGTTGGTTATTGCTTAAAAACAGGATAAAAACCTATTTCTTCTTTGATCAACTAATTCATCTGCTTACTATTGTGGCCATCGTACTGGTATATTCAAAAATATGGGAGATTGAATTTATTTTTAACATTGGCACTAAAGAAATTGGCATTGTTGAACGATTTCTAGCTTTGGCTCTCATTATTATGGGTCAGTATGAAGCTGTAGGATTGATTATTGCTGCAAAATCAATCCTCCGTTTTAGTGGCACCCAAAAAAGTGAATATATTCTTGTTGGAACCCTAATAAGTTTTGGAATAGCTGCATTTGCTGGAATGCTGATCAATTTGATTTAGTATCGGTAAAATAACCGATAAGATACCGGTATCGGTAAATAAGCCGATAAATCACCATAATATACTGAACCAAATTCGGCCACTCATGACTGCAATTTGCTCTAACTAGATTTTCAATCTACCAATCCACCAATCTACCAATCCACAAATCCCCTCTTCTATCCCATTTCAAGACCCTTCCATCACATTTATTTCCTATTGTATGGCTTTGGTGTTTACTTCGAAAAAGAAACCTAAAGTCACACAAAATGAAAAGGAGTATCCTAATCAGCTTAATATTAACCATCGGGGTTTCCCTATTTGCTCAAAACACAGTAAGCATTTCCGGGAATATCCTAAATCAAAATCAGCAAAAAATAAGCCTTACGGTAAATTCATTCTACATTGACAGAATGTTAGGCCCTGCTGATCAAGGCTATAGCGCAAAGAAGATTAAAGCTGAGGTTTTTCCGGATAGTACGTATTTAATTAATACCGACCTGATAGTATCCTCCTTTACTCCCTGTGTTCTGAATTTTGGAACTAAGAAAGCTGAACTGCTTCTTTGTCCGGGAGATAGCCTGGTAATCGATCTGGATTACTGGTATTTCGACTCAAATATCCGAATTGAGGGGATAGGTGCTCCTCGAAATACTTATTGGACAAACACGCTAAGGCTATCACAACAAAAGGAAGGTTTAAAAAGTGTAGGAAATAACAGAGGTAAGAGCAGAATTGATAAAAGAAATGAGTTAAAAGACAGGGAATTGGAGTTTCTTGATAGTAGTTTAATGAGGAGCGAGATAGATTCTGCCTTTTATGAATGGGAAACTAAGCGGATCAAATACGATTGCTTCGACAGCAATGTAAGGTTCGCCATCTATCATAATAATCGCTTTGATGTCACTCTCGATGAAACTGAGTACTATGATTCAGTCAACCTTAAAGATGAAGAAGCTCTACTTACCATCCAGAGCTACAGATCACTGATAAAAAACTACGAGGAAATTCATGTTGCTTCAGAAAGCACTGTGTCAAAAGGTGATATGCTATTGATGTTCAGTTTGGGAAACAATTCATTATCAGGATTATGCAAAACATATTTCCTATGGAATGTAGTTAGCGGCGCTGTTAAAGAAGCGGTTGACAAGAGGCAGAAACAACTTATCGTCGATTTTACAATCGATCATATTAAGGATGATAGAACCCTTGCTCTCCTGCAGAATCTTGAGGGTGAATTACATGGAGGATTTGTACTTGGAAAATCATTTTCAGGAACC
>CAYXQX010000679.1:0-1806 GCA_964467485.1 uncultured Porphyromonadaceae bacterium
CAGGATTCACCTCCTTGATTTTTTTTATTGTCTGGTTCCACATCAGGCTGCCTTTATCCTCCAGGTCATCCCTATCAACAGAAGTAATAACGGCATGGTGTATGCCCATTATTTTTATTGAATTTGCAAGCCTTTCAGGTTCACCCTGGTCTACTTCAAGGGGTTTTCCTGTTTTCACTCCACAAAACTTACATGAACGTGTACAAATCTCCCCAAGAATCATGAAGGTGGCTGTTCCGGCCGACCAGCATTCACCAATATTGGGGCAATTGCCACTAGTACATATCGTGTGTAACTTATTCTGATCAACAATATGTCTTACTTCTGTATACCTGCCATCTTTTGGTAATCTGGATTTCATCTTCATCCAGTGTGGCAGCCTCTGCCTGTTTTCTTGTCCTTTACCCATAACTATACTTAAGAGTGGACAAAAGTACGACTATTATTAACAGAATTATAAAAATCAGGATGATAAAAAAGTAAACCCCGACCAATAATGGCAGGGGTTTACTGAGGATATGATAATAAAGCCGATAGCCTGTAATCTACCTTTATTGTCCGGTAATTACATAGGCTTTCGAATAGTTGTCAAGTGCAATACTATATAGATCATGCGCATCAATTTCGGGGCTGGAGCTTCGTATGGAATCAAAAATGGCGTATAAGTCTGATTGACCATTTAAACTTTGACCGGAACGAAATCTCAGGCCGGCATCATCTAGAATAATGCCTGTCAGATACTTATTCAGTGCCTCATAAACCTCATAGCATAGCAAGGGGTCATATTCTTTGTATTTATTGCAGCATACGTCAACCAGTAGTCGACGCCCTGCATCCTGGCAAATCCTGCTTACAAGGTCATTTTTGTTTTCACCATAGTAGCACCATTCTTTTTCGTAACCCAGTGATTTTCCTGTTGGGCCATTTGCCATTCCTGTACTAAGGACAACCTTATATGCAGGAGCCTTAAAATCAATACCGGTAAGCTCTTCCCATTTTGATATCAGATCAAGCTTCTTGAGCTGGTAATTCATTGAATTGGCAATCATTTGCATCTGTTCGGATTCCCGTGGCCAAACCCAATTCTTAAAGGCATCAAAATTATTCATGAATATTTGCGATAGTGTTTGGATTTCTTCCTCATAATCAAATATGTAGGAGCTAACTGAGAATCCGCACCATAGATCAAGATCCTTAATTGATTCACGGTATTTCTTATAAAAGGGATCAAAAGACTTCAGGGCGATGGCAGAGTTTAGATCGTGAAGATACTCGGCTAATTCCTTTTTTGTATCAGGATTGATATAGCCAGGGAAGGAAATAAAGACACTTGTTAGTGGACCCTCATCACCAATTTCCCAACGTAGTAGTTCTTTATGGGCTTTTAGATATTTTAAGTCTTTCTTGTTTACAGAAAGATGGTAGGTATCTGAATAATTACTCTGATAGCCTATCTCAGCAACACCCAATAGATGCCCGGCATAATTTGGATAAAAATCGACAACTAATCTAACCGGCTTTTCATTGGTAGCAGACACAGTGGAAAATCCCTGGAGGACGAAGGCCAGCAATATTAAAATTACCAGCAAAGAGGTTTTTTGTGTTTTCATGATTCCATATGTTTTAATTACACTAGTATGACGGTCAGAGCTGGCATGTATTACGACTTATTGGGAGGTAATTGGTAATCAAAGGGATTCACCTTGTAAGTGTGGTTGATTTGGCAATAATTGAATGGTGTTTCAATAACTGCTCTTAGACTGGTTCTAAATAGCTTGATTTTCTCCAAAGACATCTCAGGTCTGC
>CAYXQX010000679.1:1816-2438 GCA_964467485.1 uncultured Porphyromonadaceae bacterium
AAACTTTAGTAAATGGAGTTAAAGATCAAAAAATAAGACCATTAGTCTCTTGGTTAATTAAATAACAATACTGTTAAAAAAATATTAGCCTATTAGAAAAGACCGTATATTTACACATCTAAATTGATGGATATATAGATGTTGAAAAATAGTACTAGCAGACGTGAATTTATAAAAGTATCCGGTCTGGGGATTGGAGGCTTATCGTTAGGAGTTCCTGCCCTAAGTGGTTTGGCAAAAAGATTTATCGAAGAGGATAATCCTGTGTATAAGGCAATGCCAAGAACGCCCACTTATTGTGAGATTTGTTTTTGGAAGTGTGCCGGTTGGGTTTATAAGAATGAGGAAGGTGGTGTTTGGAAGATCACAGGTAATGATGAAGACCAGCATTCCAACGGTAGGTTTTGTCCACGAGGAACCGGGGGAGTTGGGATGTACAATGATGAGGACAGGTTAAAGACTCCCATGATGCGCACGATGGTGGATGGCAAACAGACATTCAGGGAGGCCACATGGGATGAAGCACTTGATTTTATTGCTAAGAAGCTGGGTGAGATTGCCGAAGAGCATGGTCCGGAGTGTGTTGCCTTATTTACCCATGGATCGGGAGGAAAGTATTTTG